>NZ_CAWNQH010000115.1:0-4466 GCF_963876495.1 Xenorhabdus sp. KJ12.1 | reverse complement strand
TTATGACAGTAACGACAAATCACATCCACTTTAGCCATATCTCACCCAGAATAAAAAGTAGGGAGTTTATCACAAGATCTAATCATTGGGAGCATGACCATTTATTTTCTATAAATCACTAAAAGAAAACCGCAGAGCAAATAAATATTTGGGGATGTTTATATCGTTATTTATTTTAATCCCAATAGTAACATTTCATTTACTATCATATAAAATAATAAGTTTTTGAATAATAATTATAGTTAAATATCAGCCTCGCATTCGTGAGGCTTTTTATTACCTGAATTAATTCGCTAGCCTCAAAAATAAATCCAACACCAGGGATCTTATTAATCGTTTTCACTAACGAGGGGTTTTTACATGCGTAATAACATGCACGATGGATGCGCGGTCGCTCCCGCAAAACCACAAGCTATCAGGAACAGGTGCACATGGAAGCGCCGAATTACTCTCTTTCTCATCTCATTAACTGTATTTATTCCCGTTTAATCACAATGGAGAAATAACACATGCGTCTCACAAGATTTGCAGTTAAAAAACGCCACGGCATGGAACAAATAGCGCGAATTGCTCAAGAAAATGAATTAACTGAATCAGAACTTGATGATCTGGTTAATGAAATTAAGTTCAGACTGTTGATGGCACGGAGCAAAAAACAAACAGCTAAATTTGAAAGGATCCCATTATGAGAAATTTCGATTACAACACTCACACCAATCCCAATAATAAATCTCAGCAACAGAAATATACAGAAAAACAAATCGCCGAACACAACTGGCTGCAATATGAAAGGGAGATGTTAGGCAGAGAAGGAGTACTATATACCTTTTCATAATAGTGAGAGTATCAGCATGCGGTGTTCCTTACCCCGCGTGTCACGCGGGGTAAGGAGTACTCCTATCATTTTGAAAAGCTATTTAGGTCGAGTGCTTTAAATAACGGGAGGGGAGTTTGCCATAAATCTTTAAATTCGGGTGGAGTGTTACTACCACCAAAATCTGCCATATTATTTCCAGTTATTTGTTTGGGTGACGTATCTTATAAACTGAGTTCTGGGTTTTAATATATCCGTCTGATTGGTAAGTTTCAGAATTTTTCACTAATGAAGTTCTTATCTGAGTTCCATCTTTAAATCGGTTGTAGTTATCGTTAAATATCTTTCCAACTGCCATCGTTTTATCATTGCCAATATGAACGAAATCAGTTAATTCTATTTCGGCGGTGAATTGAAGTGTCTCTTTGGATTCCATTGGCTCATTTCTCATTGCTTCAATGTTAGGCATTTCTGAGCGAATAATTTCCAGAGCGGCATCTCGACTAATTTCATGTTCTAATCGTTGTATCAGCCAACCATCTAAATCATTTGAATGACTGGCTATCTCAGATGAGAGGTCTTCTTCTATCCACTCAAAAATACTCTCTGACCATGCCAGCGCTGAGAGGCTATCTCCTTTTTCCAGAAAGTAATTGATAATGGAAAGTGTCAGTAATTGTCTTTCTATTACCCATGTGCCTGCTAATTCATTCGCAGCTTTACTTTGCAGTTTATTTATTTCTTTTTGTAATTCAATTACATTATTTTTCATTGTTTTTTCCATATTTAATGTTTACATAATCAATGTACATAAAAATTGATGGTTTTAAAAAGGAACATCAAGGTTAGTATTTTAGGGCTAACCATCTAAAATAGAGGTGATATATGGTATGGACAGTTGTTGATGATGAGGACGCATTAAAAAATATAAACGCAGGTTTCTCTGAAACGGCGTTAATGAATTATAATTCATGGGTAAATAATATAAGAAACAAAGGACTCCATCCCAAAAAAGCAGCAGAAGAGATAGGTGATGCTAATTATAAAAGAATGAAAGGTACTTCTAAAAATGTCCAACAATTCGAAATAAGGCTCAATGGCAGTGACAGAGTGTCATTTATCTTGGATAAAAAGAATCAAGACATCTACGTTACTGATATAGGCGGACACTCTTAGATAATGCAGATTGTCCAATACAATAAGACAGTGGGTCATGCAATTATGGTGCCCCGCTTTCCCCGCACAGCAGCGTAGTGTTATATGGAGTTAGAGTTAGTTAAATCAAATAGATAGTATGGCTGGGGTATTGCTTGCCGATAGGAGCGAATGGCACGTCATCGGCAAAATCCATTGGCGGTGCTGATTGTGGCTGTTGTGGTTTCCCCCATCCCTGAGATTGTTGTTGCTGTCTTGGGTGCTGCTGTTGTGACTGCTGGCTTTCCTGTCTGGCTCCTAGCATTTGCATCGTTCCACCGATATTTACCACCACCTCAGTGGAATAGCGATCCTGCCCTTGTTGGTCTTGCCACTTTCGAGTTTGTAGCTGGCCTTCAATATAAACCTGAGTACCTTTTCTCAGATATTCACCGGCAATTTCGGCGAGTTTCCTGAATGTCACCACTCTGTGCCATTCGGTTTTTTCCTTCATTTCACCGGATTGTTTATCCCGCCATGCTTCAGAGGTAGCTAGTGTGATATTTGTCACCGCACCACCATTTGGTAGATAACGTACCTCTGGGTCTTGGCCTAAGTGACCAACTAAAATAACCTTGTTAACGCCGCGTTGTGCCATTTATGCCACCTGTTTCAGTTCTTTAAATCGGATTCCGGTCACTTCCTTACATTTTTCTTGTAAGTCTGGGTGTCCTTCCAGTGATTTCCATGTATTGGAATATTGTTGCTGTAGTTTTTCTCTGCTGCTTTCATGAGTTGCATATTCAGTAAAATCCCGCAAAATTTCATCGGCTCCTTTAGATGCCACATGATGGATTTCTGCGTCAGCATCAATGGCTGTTTCTTCTGTTGGAATACAGAACGCCTGAAATGCAGCATATTTATATGCGATGGACATAGCTTTGTTCGTTGCTTTGTCTCCGCTATCCATCGCTTCACCAAACGTGGTCACAGTATGCTTGCTGCCATCTTCTGTGGCGATAAAGTCAAATTCAGCTTTGACGACGACATAAAACAGCGCACCTCCTGTTTTTGTGGCCCGTTCTGTTACGGTGCGTTCAGTTATGCGTGGCAAGATAAGTAATCCATGTTTGACTAGTGCCGGGGCTAGTGCGTTATAAACAGCATCAATCCCCCTGAACATGAACTTTTGAACTTTATTCTCGCTGTTTTTTTTAATCCCTGTTTCAGCCAGTTCTTTGGCAACATTACTGATAGCTTTGTAGACTGCACTCATAACTACCTCGATAACCAATAATTGAGGGTAAATTCAATATCAGGATCAATGTCAGGCTGCTTTAATAGCCATGTAAAATAGCTGGGGTTAGTTTTTTTAACCTCTTCAAATGTCATGCCTTTGTGCTTGCCAAATCTGAACTTGTGCAGCAATGAGGGCTGGTGACTAATCTTCAGCATCTCTTCATCAGACCAACCTGATTCATCCTTGAGGCGTTTAAATAGTGCGGCGGTGACTATGCAGTCATACAGTGCCCTGTGTGCATGTAATCCATCCGGTACAAAAACATCCAGTTTTAGTGCATACCGGAGATATTGGTTGCTGTGACTTTCCATGTCTGGCCACAAACGCTTAGCTAATTTCAATGTGCAGATAAACGGTGCATCCATCTCCGGCATCATGCGCGAATCGAAAGCGGCATTATGTGCAACCAGAAAGTCAGCCCCCTTGTATTTATCAATAACATCATCAATTAGCGGAGAATTAGCGACCATTTCATCCGTAATATGGTGAATCGCCATTGCTCCGACTGAGATGGGTTGTTGGGGATTGACGAAATGAGATTGTTTTTCCATGTAATTTATGATGTTACTTACAATGTCAATACTGGCTATCTCAACAATTCCGCTGTCCATATCACAGGTTTCGGTGTCTACTACTCTGTAAATTGTCAAAATTAATCTCCTGTCCAGATACCACCATTATGGCGGCGAGGTGATTCACCCCGATAGTGATCGTGCTCTTTACTATTCTTTGACCAGTACTCTCGCCACCCCTGACGTATCTCTTCGTCACGCTGTTCTTGCATATGCTGGGGTAGGGGCGGGTTAAATGAAGATTTATAGTTAATATTGAATAGTCGCTCTGCTAAGACACGCTCCTTAGCACTCATGATTGCGGGATGTGGCGTTTTATTACTGATTGCCGCGACCAGTTCATTCAGATACCGTTCTCGCTCCTTCGGGTCTTTTGGCACAAAACAGCCGGGCGATCTGCGGGGATAAGTGTTCATCTGAAATCCCCCCTAAATTCCATCTCACTGGCTAAATAGCTTTTCAAAATGATAGGCGAATCAAAGAAACTCAGTCCTATTTTTGCGAACTTTTTAATCGCAAAACCAAAAAAACACAAAAAGGAAGGACTGAGTTATGGCCATCGTACCACCAATTCCGCGCAATGAGCGGCGTCAAATGAGAAAAATTGTCCAAAAAACGGCAGATAAAAACTATGCTCGCCGGATTA
>NZ_CAWNQH010000114.1:0-4581 GCF_963876495.1 Xenorhabdus sp. KJ12.1 | reverse complement strand
ACCGCCGTAGGTTTTTGCCAGAACGGTGGTGATTGCAGCAGTCAGGGTAGTTTTACCGTGGTCAACGTGGCCGATAGTACCAACGTTAACGTGCGGTTTTGAACGCTCAAACTTTTCTTTAGACATTAGGTTGTCCCTCTAAGACACGGAATCGGTGGTTTCACCACATCAACCAAGCAATTTTGCTTGTTTTTAGATATCAACAGGAAGAAAACCAGGAGGCAAGAACTAGGGAAGTGGTGCTGATAGGCAGATTCGAACTGCCGACCTCACCCTTACCAAGGGTGTGCTCTACCAACTGAGCTATATCAGCACATCTTGGAGCGGGCAGCGGGAATCGAACCCGCATCATCAGCTTGGAAGGCTGAGGTAATAGCCATTATACGATGCCCGCGTGAACTCGGCTACCTGACTTTAATCAGCTGTATTGTATCTCAAGTATTTTGTCTGGAGTATTAACTCGAGCAGAACACTCAAGATGAAAACTGGTTCATGGTGGTGGGGGAAGGATTCGAACCTTCGAAGTCTGTGACGGCAGATTTACAGTCTGCTCCCTTTGGCCGCTCGGGAACCCCACCTTTCCAAATTTTTAATGGTGCCGGCACCAAGAATCGAACTCGGGACCTACTGATTACAAGTCAGTTGCTCTACCATCTGAGCTATGCCGGCATCAAGTGCTGCGCATTCTAGGTAGTATTCGTCTCTGATGCAACAAAAAATTTATTTTTTTTGTTCTTTTGCTCACATTCCATTCAGGCAAGGCTTTTCTGATGATTTTTTAATTAGATAAAGTATAAATAACAGCCAATAATTATATAATTAAAGTATCAAGACTCAGGTAAGCAGTCTATTTTCAGGAGTGAGTAACCATACCAATGCCGATTTTTTTAAATTAAAAGTAGCTCCAAGACCGCTCATTTTTTCGCAATTTTGTATTTTCCATCAAAAAAATTACTAAAATGATAAAAAATTCTACGCCTATGATAGCTCAGCCGATATGATGAGATTTATTTTTTGTCGGATACGGGTGTGCAAGAGTACCCGTCCAACCTGCATAGACAGGCAGATGTTGGCTTATGAATGAGAAAGAACCTTTTTTAACGACTCCATATTTACAATTTGATCGTGAACATTGGGCAACCTTGCGTGACTCGGTGCCTCTAACATTAACAGCAGAAGAGTTTTCTGCCTTAAAAGGAATTAATGAAGATATCTCAATAGACGAAGTGGTTGAGATCTACCTACCATTATCACGTCTACTTAATTTTTATATTAGCTCCAACCTTCGACGACAGGCTGTTCTTGAACAATTTTTAGGAACCGGTGGGCAAAAAATACCTTATGTAATTGGTATTGCAGGCAGCGTCGCCGTTGGCAAAAGTACAACAGCACGTTTATTGCAGGCATTACTCAGCCGATGGCCTGAACATCGTCGTGTAAAGCTGGTAACAACTGATGGCTTCTTACATTCTAACAATATCCTGAATGAACGCGGCCTAATGAAAAAGAAAGGATTCCCTGAATCCTACGATATGCGCAGTCTGGTTAAATTCGTCTCCGATATTAAATCAGGAGCTGAAAAGGTTGCCGCTCCAGTATATTCTCATCTCAGCTATGATATTGTGCCTGATGAACAGCTGATCATCGAACGGCCAGATATCCTGATACTGGAAGGTTTAAATGTGCTGCAAAGTGGTATGGATTATCCCCATGAACCACATCATGTTTTTGTTTCTGACTTTGTTGATTTTTCTATTTATGTTGATGCGTCAGAACAATTACTTGAACAATGGTACGTCAGCCGTTTTCTTAAATTCCGGCAAGGTGCTTTTTCTGATCCTGAGTCTTATTTCCACAATTATTCTAAGTTAACAACGGAAGAAGCTGTAAAGGTAGCATCTGATATTTGGCGAGAAATTAATGGACTAAATCTACAACAAAATATCCTGCCTACCAGAGAGCGTGCCAGCTTAATTCTGACTAAAGGCAAAAACCATGCGATTGAAAACGTTAGGTTAAGAAAATAATGCCAAAAAGCCGGAAAATACTTCCGGCCTTTTCATTAACAGCCTCTCAGGGAGATTTCACCACCAATATAGGGTGTGACTATCCCGTCAATATCAAGCAACAAAGCTCCTTGTTGATCAATGCCACGAGCTATGCCATAAATTTCTTGTTCACCAATTATTAATTTCACAGGACGATTCATAAAATTATCTAATTTAAACCATCTAGGAACAAAAGATTGCAATCCTTCATTTTCAAACTGAACTAACGCCTTCTTCAGTTCAGTAACAATCTCAGTAACGAGTTTATTTCTTTCAGCAGTCACTCCGGCCTGCTGTAAATTAGACCATTGTTGATTTATTATCTTTTGCTGCTCACTACTCATCGAGATGTTCATGCCAATACCAATGACAATCTGAGCCGCATCTCCAGTCCTTCCCATTAGCTCAACTAATATACCTGCTAGCTTTTTGTCATCCAAATATAGATCATTAGGCCATTTAACTTTTACCTTTTCAGCTCCCTGACGATTCAGAACTTCTGCGATTACGATACCCACAACCAGACTCAATCCAATTGCGGCAGCAGGACCTTGCTCTAATCGCCAGAACATAGATAAATATAAATTACGGCCGAAAGCAGAAACCCATTGCCTTCCACGGCGACCTCTTCCTGCATATTGATATTCTGCAACGCAGGTATCACCTGAAGTAAGTTCTGTTAATTTATCTAACAAGTATTGATTAGTAGAATCAATAACTGGAATAACTTCAATTCGACTTTCAGGCAGATAATTTTCAATTATATCTTTGCTAAGGAGATTCATTGGGGCAGGAAAACGGTAACCCTTACCCGGGATCGTCAGTATTTCCACACCCCATTCACGAATAACCTGAATATGTTTATTTATTCCTGCCCGACTCATCCCTAGCTTCTGGCCCAATTGCTGCCCCGAATGAATTTCACCATCTGATAAAATTTTAATTAACTTTAATGGAGTACTAACGTCTTTCATGAAATACATTCCACCGCATCTATTTCACCTACATTACCAATGAAACGGACTTCCGGTTCTAAATAAATATTGAACTTTTCAGCTACCCGCTTGCGAACATAAGCAGCCAAAGCAATAACATCACGTCCTGTAGCATTACCTTGATTGATTAATACTAATGCTTGTTTCTGGTGAACTGCCGCATGACCAATGTGATACCCTTTTAGGTGACACTTATCTATCAACCAACCTGCCGCTATCTTTACACTATATGCATTATGATGATACTGGGGACACTCAGGATACTCAGATCTAATTTTCTCTGCCAATTCTGTTGATATGATTGGATTCTTAAAGAAGCTTCCCGCATTTCCTGTGATCGCAGGATCTGGTAATTTACTCTGACGCATTTCACACACTGTATGAAAAATTTGCTCCGGTGTTACATCATTATGCGAAAATTTTGTTAAACCACCATAAGTTAGTATTGGCTTCCATACTTTATTCAGCCTTAAACCAACCGCTGTAATTGCATAATCATTACTATATTCATGTTTGAAAACACTATCTCTGTAAGCAAATCCACATTCGTTTTCCATCAGGCGAATCTGCTTTCCTGTTTTCAGCTCAATTAAATCAACGTACTCACAGACCTGTTTAAACTCAATTCCGTAAGCCCCGATATTTTGGATAGGTGCAGAACCCACATTTCCGGGAATAAGGGCTAAATTCTCCAAACCATAGATCTTGTGTTTAAGTAAATAAAGAATCAGCTCATGCCAATTTTCACCCGCACCAACATGAATATTCCATGCGGTATTTGATTCTTGTATATCAACACCAGTAATACGATTCAGAATCACAGTGCCTTTGAAATCTTCAGTGAAGAGAACATTGCTCCCTCCACCCAGTAATAGGATAGGCTGATTATTTTCTACAGCCTCTTGCCACAAAGCCAGAAGTGATCCAACAGAGGCAGCTACGCTAATACGATTGGCATTTGCAGATATACCAAATGTGTTAAATGTTTTGAGTTGGGTTGATTTACAGACAGGCATTCAATTCAGGCTCAATAAGTAATTTGACTGTAGTCTAGCAGACTCTGCATTTGAAAGATAAGTCAGTAAATACCTATCATGAGGATAGAAATGCAAAAAGCCACTCATTTGAGTGGCTTTTTGACTGTATATAAAGCTTGGCAGTTCCCTACTCTCACATGGGGAGACCCCACACTACCATCGGCGCTACGGTGTTTCACTACTGAGTTCGGCATGGGATCAGGTGGGACCACCGCGCTATTGCCGCCAAGCAAATTCTGTTTTATTTGCCGAACATATTATTCATGGTGCTGATACCCAGATTCGAACTGGGGACCTCACCCTTACCAAGGGTGTGCTCTACCAACTGAGCCATATCAGCAAATGCTGAAATAAAAAGTGTTGCCATTTTGGCAACACTGATAAATTGCTGTCTGGCAGTTCCCTACTCTCACATGGGGAGACCCCACACTACCATCGGCGCTACGGCGTTTCACTGCTGAGTTCGGCATGGGGTCAGGTGGGACCACCGCGCTATTGCCG
>NZ_CAWNQH010000113.1:0-4831 GCF_963876495.1 Xenorhabdus sp. KJ12.1 | reverse complement strand
CGCTCACTACCGGATAAATAGCGGTATATCCATTCAAGGAGAAGGTACTCCCGGCCAACTGATCCTTATCGCCAGTTCAAAATCGCTGCTACCGCCAAAAGAAACCGTCCTACCGACTTCATCCGGCACACTGATTTGTCAGACCAAAGTAAATGCCAACGGTAAATGGGTATGCCCAAATAATCCCGTCATGACAGCAAAACAGGAAGGGATATTCTCCCTTTATGCAGCCCAATATCAAGAACTCCCCTCAAAAGATCTGACCACAACCCATTATAAAAGAACCTCGGAAGTGACACGTCAATATGAGATCACCCAAACCCGAATCAGTATCACAGCACCTAAACAGAATACTAAATTCCACCGGAAACCTTTTGATATTGCCGGAATAGGCGAACCCGGCGCCCAAATACATATAGCCAAAAACGGTAATAATAAAGCGTGTGATACCACCGTTACTGCATCCGGCAAATGGTCCTGCGGGCCTTACCTATTCGGAAAGGGAAAATTCACGGTATCGGCGGAACAGTTTATCAGCCATGAACCGCACTCTACAACGCAGGCATCCTATGAAATCCAGCCAGCGTATGGAGCTTCTTCAGTCAACTACTTACATTTACATTTTAACCACCATTCAATAAATATTAGGCCTTATGTTCCACCATGTTGTGCAACCATAACGTCAATGGAGGATGCTCAAATTATACCTGATGGAAAATATGACATATCCGGTTTAATTAATACTAATATTCCAAATGATGTTAAAAAAATTAAAGTATCAATTTCTAGTTTTGATGATCCTGGCTACACTCATACTTCTGAACCAACGAAAGAATATACACCGGATGTTGATTTTAATTCCGGTACATGGAGCATTAAAGGTTTAACCGCAAAATGTTTTAATTACTATAAAGCATCTGTGTTTTGTAACAAAAATAGGGAAGAGGCAAATAATCTCCCCGGAAAAAAAGAAATTAAATTTAGTGTGGCACGTTGTCCGGTAAAAATCACAAAACCTGTTATGCATGAATTTATTACTTCAACAGACGACAATCCTAAACAGATTGTAATTGAAGGGAAAGTAACGGAAAAAACGCCTCTCGATATAATTGCAAACTACTATTCAAATGGTGAACATACACTCCCACTTCTTTCTCGTATTGGAAATAACTGGCAAACAAAAATTAGTGATGCTCCTGCCGGTTTTATACAAATTAAAGCTAAAAATACAGGAACGCCAAATGTTCCCATCAAAAATAACAATGACGAAGTTACTATACTGAAATCAAAAGATTTTTCCGTAAAATATGAAATCATCGATAATGTATTTATCCACATTTATGGAACTTCCTTGCCTAATAATGATAAAAAAATCAGTGAATTCAAAGAAACTCTCCACCCTAAAATAATAATATTTGCTGATGGTGTAAAATCAGAAGAAATAATTCCTGATGAAAAAGGAAATTGGAGTTCAGACAATGAATATTATGCTAAACGAGGGGTATATTCTTTTACTATCCATGAAACATCTGATAATGAACATTATCCAGCAAGGAAAGATAAAACACTGGAATGTACTGGAGGTAATGACCATATGAATTGTATTGAAAAAAATAATTAATCTCCCCATTCAGGAGGCTGTTATGATTATATTTAAAATATTTTTGATCCTCTTGTTACTATCTTACAGTATAAATGTATTTATACTGTATATTAGGCCTTCTATCTAAGGAGATTTGAACAAAAAGAACGACGGCATAGCGCCTCCTGATAGGAGGCGTCAGATTACTGACAAAGTGCTGGTTTTTTTATCCGGCACTTTGATTTAATCAAATTCCGTTCAACCACTTCTGCTTTATTGCGCCGGACGCACTTTCTATGCCCAACTATATTCTGCACATGCTGGATGAAAAACAGGTGAGCTACAGCACTCACAACAATTTTGGAGATGTGCTGCCTGAGCTGGATATTATGTATATGACCCGCTGCCACGTATTGGTGAAATTACTGTTGATGTAGATAAAACGCCTTATGCGTACTATTTCCAGCAGGCAGGTCATGGAATTTATGCTCATCAGGCATTGCTATCGCTGGTACCGAATGAAAATGTTGTTATAGATTAATGCTGAAATAATTAATTAACATAAATAAGCAGTTACAAATATTATGACTAATTTTAAAATATCAGTAAATATGATTCTGAGATTAAAGTAGTAAATAGTGACTGTATGTATTATGTTGGAAATAAAGATATTAATTTAAAATCTGAAGGTAATGACCATATGACTTGTATCGAAAAAAATAATTAATCTCCCCATTCAGGAGGATGTTATGATTATATTTAAAGTATTTTTTACCCTCTCATTATTATCTTACAGTATAAATGTATTTTCAGATACTGTATTGAATCATCAGCCAATAGAAACAATTGCTGGAGGAGAAGAAAGCTGTATTGATAGTAAAGATAGCAAATGCAAACCTTGGGTTGTAAATATCCGTACTGAAGATAAATTAGGAAAACATATTGGTTCATGTAGTGGTTCGTTGATCTCTCCAAGCTATGTTTTAACGGCAGCACATTGCCAGGGTGACTCTAAAATCATTAAAACATATTCGATTTTAAATTATAAAAAAGAAGTAATTGGTACTGCAAAATATCAAAATTTTGTTCCATACTCTAATATCAAAGGTAATATCGCAGATTTTGCAATAATAAAATTAGATAAGCCTACTACTTTAAATAATTATGGCCATGTTCGTCGTTTCTTTGATTATGATGAAGCTTATGAAAAAATAGACAAAAATTATTATAACGCTTCTGTCTATGGCTATGGTAGTTTGGGAATTGATCCAACAACAGGAAATCAGATAAAAAATACTGAAAAAAAACAGCGGAGAGCTGATGTTAATATTGTCACTGATGCCATAGATCAACATCTAAATCATGGGATTCTTATAAAAGAAAATAAAGATTTAAAGCCAGGAATTGCACAACCTGGAGACTCTGGCGGCCCGATTATTTGGCATGATACAATCATCGGTGTTGCATCCACAGGAATAATTACTCTTAAAGATAGCAATAAATCTCGTCCATTTTTTTCCGCTTCAGATGTTACAGGAAAATATCTTAATAACAATTTTATTGGCAAAAGAAACCTAGAAGATTGGTTTTCTAAAAAAATGAAAAGAATATGGATCTACAATCCTGATTGGGGTGAAAAATTAAGTAAAAGGCGAAAAATCATACCTGTAGAGGGATTTGGTCGTCCATCTTCTGAGATCAAACTTCGTTACTCCATTGATCACAAAGATGAAAAAAATACTGAATGTCCGGTAGACAAAAATGGGACATGGAAATGTGATATCCCATATGGTTCCTATTTTACTAAAAAAATTAAAGAAAACAATGAATATGAAATTACTATTACAGCTGAAGAGTTAAATAAAGTTAATGCATCATGGGAGAGTGATACCATAACAGCAACAATACCAAATGCAAAGCAAGAGATTAGTATTATTTACCCATCAGATAAATCAATAGTTCTAACCAAAAACTTTACCATACGTGGATACGCCGCCCCTGGTTCTGAAATAATATTGGAATTGATCGCTAACCCTAAGTATGGTGACGAAGTTTATACACAGGATAAATTATGCGCTGGGTTAAATAACGAAGAATTGATAAAAACAGGTGAGAATGGACTATGGTCATGCAGTATAAAGTCTGATATTCATCTTAAAAATTTAGGAAAAGATGACAACTATAATATAACTATATCTCAAAAAGCCCAAAAGAAAAAAATCAGCGATCAAGTCAGCATCAGTTTAAAACCAGAAGATTATTCCACTTTAAAGGTGGAGCCAAAAAAAAGAAAAGGAGACATATATAAAAAAATATTAGAATATAACGTGAATTATGCTAACAATGCAAAGCTAGTCTGTATTCTTGACGGTTATCTTACAAATTGTAAAAATAATCCTCGAGGTGAAAATATTTTTCTTTTCAATAACTCTAATTCAAAAAAAGACGATTTTGATGAAAACAAAAAATATTCTGAATTTATCGGTGCAATACAAAAACTGGAGAACGTTGACCCATTTGATCCAAAGTTACGGTATAGTAAAAATTTCACATATAAAGGCGGATATTTTATGCCTTATTTTAATAAAGAATATCCGATGGAATCACCAACAAAAATCTCACCTATTGATATACAAAATAAAAAATTCACTGGTTTTGGTGGTGATGATCAACGTTATACTCTCTCAAATGATGATATACTTTTACCTTCAGAATATTCTATCTGCATGAAAAAAAGCAGTCAGTCACCTTCAAATTCCCCTCAATGCAATAGAGATGATAAGGATATCTACGTAAAAATCCCATTGGAAAATGGTAATTATTTTTCCGAAATACCAATACAATATAGTGATTATGGAGAAAGACATGATTTTCCAAACTGGAGTTTATCGCTTCCTCCTGAATTGAAAGACGGGGTTTATTATATTGAGATAATGGACAGGTTTAGACCTCAAGGACTCAATATTGAGCCTCATATTTGGAACGGTGGCTTACAAAAAGCATATTTTGAAATCGAAACCCCTGACGTTGGCTTTACAAGCCCGGAAAACATCTCAGATACTGTTGCGACAGTATCAGGAACTGCCAATATTCCCGGTGAAACAGTTAACGTCAGAAAACGTAAACTCACCCTTTCTCGGGGGGCATCAAGGGTAGATGCGCCAGACATCCTCTCAGACATAATTTGTGAGAATGCTGTCGTCAGTGATAATGGTGACTGGGGATGTACGACACCCATCACTTTCACCG
>NZ_CAWNQH010000112.1:0-4899 GCF_963876495.1 Xenorhabdus sp. KJ12.1 | reverse complement strand
AAAACCTCGGATTAACGGAAACCGTTAATCTAGCCGCTGGCGCATGGTCAAAATCTGTTGTTGGTGGGGTATACAACGGAGGAACATTTGCAAGCTGTAATACACCAGGAATATATGCAGTTGCTATTGCTGATGCCTCAACTGTATCCGATTTTCCGAAAGTAAATGGCACGCCAATTTATAGCTATGGCATGATGATTGTCACTGTAAGTGAACCATGCATTTCACAATTATACATGTCACATTTAGGGCATGTTGCTAGCCGTCAATCATGGAGTTCAGGCAAAGAATATCAGGACTGGTATGTTCAATATAGTTCTGCTAATAAGCCTTCTGCCACAGATATCGGGGCATTTTCCAGCTCAGGAGGCAAAGTTGCTGGGATTGTTCATGCCGATAATTGGATTATGGGTAAAGAATTATGGGAGAAAGACCCTAACAGCGGTAAAGAAGAACGTGCTTATTCCCCATTTAATAAACCGTCCGCGAGTGATGTCGGTGCTATCGCAAATCATGAAGTAGCATATCTTGGTGATGGTAGTAAATTTCAAGACTGTCTATCGAGTGGTTTTTATAAAGTAGGAATTTCAAATATTACTACCGTGGTTGATGCTCCCGTTGGACTTTACAATTATGGTGTTTTGGAAGTACAGAATAGTAATGGTGTAATTGCACAACGCTATATTTCTCATTCTGGACAAATAGCTGTACGTCAATCATGGGATGACGGTGCTAGTTGGTTAGGATGGAATATAGTTTACTCATCCACATTTAAACCCTCTGCTGCTGATATTGGGGCATTACCTATAATTGGCGGGCAAATAGATGGCGAAGTGCATGCTAATAGATTTTGGTCTAAGACTTCTTTAAATCTCGGGGAAGGAACCTGGGGTGAACGTCATGGAATATTAATTTCTGGTAAGGACGATGCAAATTTTGAAAACAATAACCTTGAAATTTTGTCATGGTACGGTATCGGGCTGAAATCAACATTAGATAATAAGACTCGAATTTTTTTCAATCCTCGTGATGGCTATATTGGGACACAAGGTTCCATTAACTCAGAAAATTTATTAGCTAAATCTAATGTTTGTATTGGTGATACAAACCATGGTATGTGGGACGGGGGAAAAGATGCTGCTAGTTTTGAAGGTAATAACCTAGAAATTAGATCATGGTATGGTATAGGCTTAAAAGCAACCACAGATAACGAAACAAGAATTATTTTTAATACGCGTAATGGAGACATAGGAACAAAAGGAGGTTTGCTTGTTGGCGCCAATAGTAACGGCGCATTAAAAATTTATTCGCACGATACGGCAAAATCACAAGTTTTCTTTTATACATTCGGCGATACACATAATGGTGGTAACCGTAATGTTGTGTTAGAAGCAGCCGATGATAAAGGGTGGTTATGGTATAGTCAGCGATTAACTTCTGATCAAATTCAATTTGCTGTAAATGGTCAGATTATACCCAATGATTATAGTAATTTTGATACCCGTTATATTCAGGATATTCGTTTTGGTTCTGTAGAACATTCAGCAATTTGGATGGGATCTGGTTATTCTGACACTCCTCCATATGTAATTACTGCTGTTATTAATGATGGAAATAATGAGCCAGATACTGCTTCACGTCGTCCATTACAAAAACTTATTAACGGAACTTGGCATAATATAGGAGCTTTGTAATGTTGCATTTGAAAAATTTCGAAAAATATTCGCCAGATACTATGGAAGAAAAAGAAATTGAGAGGAAATTTGGAGCTATATTCTATCGTAGTGAAAATGGTGATGATTGGTATAAGAGTATATCAAAATTCAAAGAAGATACTTACAAAATAAAATACAACTCCAATTATATTATTTGTGCAATAAATAAAGATGCCTCATCTATATGCCCAGATAATGGAAGTATTGTAGAGGTAGAATCATTACCAAATGGTATAGATATTATAGGGGGTTGGCAGTATATCAATGGAAAATTTGCTCCACGTGAATATACAAAAGATGAATTAATAATTCAAGCTCAAGAGCAGAAGAGAAGGTTATTGAATAAAACTAATGAAACTATATCACCCTTGCAAGATGCTGTAGAACTTAACATAGCAACAGAAAAGGAACTAAAAACTCTAGCAGAGTGGAAGAAATATCGTGTAATGCTTAACCGAATTGATTGCACTATCATTCCAAATATAGAATGGCCAGAACAACCTAAAATAAAATAATTACAGGGGCATAATGCCCCTGATTATCTTATAATCACTCTGGGTTTTTAGGCCAAATAATATCTGATACTTTTGAACAATCCAAACGACTTAATTCTATGCTATATAATTCCAAATTATCTAGTTGATTTATTTCATCATTAGTTGCCATATTTTTTTTAACAATTCGCTCTAATCTCATAATTTTTTTATCTGCGTCATTAAGTAGCGATTGTTTTTTTCTCTCTGCCTGTTGTTGTAATTCCTCTTGAGTTGGTGGAGGAATATCACTCCAAGCAGGTGAACCATTTTTACCAGCAATACGCATCTTACCTTGAGGAGGAATATTACTTACAAATTCTGAATAAATATTGTCACTAACCTCAATACCATCATCTGGCCATGATCCTGCATTGATATAATCTGTTTTTAATAAAACAGGGTAGAATGCATTATTTTTTGCGCTGTAAAAGTACATAATTAATATCCTATTGCAATCCAAGCTGTTGGCAAATTATAGTCTATGGTTACTCTTAATGTACTGTTATCTACCAACATGACAGAAGAAGAGACATCATCATCTCCGTAATGTATAGCTTTATAAACAGTACCTACAGCCATTGCTCCTGTAGTAGGAAAAGGTATAGGTAAAGATACATTGGTTGTACCACTGCGACCATGAACTACTCCCCACTGAATAATCATCCCCGTATCGCCACATTTCCACCAACCGTTAGGCTCTTTTTGAGCTGTACTCTTATTTGCTGTTATATCATCTAATGTAGCAGCACGAACCCAACTACCATCAGTTCTACGCTCCCACAGTTCCTTGCCACCAATCCAGCCAGTTGCTTCGATATCACTGGTAACATCCACTTTGCCTTCGATTTTTCCACCTGTTTTAGGATAAGCATTCTTAGCCAAATTAATGGTTTCTGCATAATCATGGGCATAAGGCAGAACAGTATCATCATATTCTGAACCTAATTGAGGATCATCAATGGCATAGGATTTCACCATCCATTTAATTTCAAAATTATTGTATGGCTGTATTGATTGATGCGCTTCTACTTCTCCATCTTCACGAGAGTAATGAATATCGGAAAAATTACTGGTGACATGATAAGTTAAGCCACCCCGTAAATAACAACCACTGAATACAGGAGACTGAACAATATCACCAGACTTTACACCTTCGTAAAGAGGATATTTATCGTCTATTGGTCGTGCAATGCTCATCATTGCATAACGAATATTTTTCACTGTATTACGATAAGTTTGACGAATGCGTTTAATATTCAGATATTGTGCGTCTCCCCCCCATCGGGTATCTCCGCCTTCCATTTGTAATAACAACCCTGCAAGGTGTGTTACATCTTTCCCAAACGGATTTTTATCTCCCCGATTTTTGGCATAATTACGATGTATGGTTAGCCATGGATTAGCACCACTATCGTTATGAGGAAAACGCCACCATACGGGATAATAACGGTCACTACTCAATCCGGTCAGGTCAATGGTATTGTTAAAACGCGGCTCAACCTGAATTTCTGCTGCACTGGGTTTATTCTGGGGAGTGTATGCTCGCACCCAACCACCATCAGATTTACGCTCCCAAAGTTCTTTACCACCAACCCAGCCAGTTGCATCTACATTACCTGCCACTTGTCCGCCAGTTATTGGTAATGCACCAATATCAGCAGCAGAGGGTTTATTTTGTGGCGTATAAGCCCGCACCCACTCACCATTAGGTTTTCGTTCCCAGAGTTCCTTGCCACCAATCCAGCCAGTTGCTTCGATATCACTGGTAACATCCACTTTGCCTTCGATTTTTCCACCTGTTTTAGGATAAGCATTCTTAGCCAAATTAATGGTTTCTGCATAATCATGGGCATAAGGCAGAACAGTATCATCATATTCTGAACCTAATTGAGGATCATCAATGGCATAGGATTTCACCATCCATTTAATTTCAAAATTATTGTATGGCTGTATTGATTGATGCGCTTCTACTTCTCCATCTTCACGAGAGTAATGAATATCGGAAAAATTACTGGTGACATGATAAGTTAAGCCACCCCGTAAATAACAACCACTGAATACAGGAGACTGAACAATATCACCAGACTTTACACCTTCGTAAAGAGGATATTTATCGTCTATTGGTCGTGCAATGCTCATCATTGCATAACGAATATTTTTCACTGTATTACGATAAGTTTGACGAATGCGTTTAATATTCAGATATTGTGCGTCTCCCCCCCATCGGGTATCTCCGCCTTCCATTTGTAATAACAACCCTGCAAGGTGTGTTACATCTTTCCCAAACGGATTTTTATCTCCCCGATTTTTGGCATAATTACGATGTATGGTTAGCCATGGATTAGCACCACTATCGTTATGAGGAAAACGCCACCATACGGGATAATAACGGTCACTACTCAATCCGGTCAGGTCAATGGTATTGTTAAAACGCGGCTCAACCTGAATTTCTGCTGCACTGGGTTTATTCTGGGGAGTGTATGCTCGCACCCAACCACCATCAGATTTACGCTCCCAAAGTTCCTTGCCCCCAATCCAACCAGTTGCTTCGATATCGCTGGCAACATCGACTTTGCCTTCGATTTTGCCACCGGTTTTAGGGTACGCATTTTGAGCTAGGTTTCTGGTTTCCGTTAATCCGAGGTTTT
>NZ_CAWNQH010000111.1:0-5045 GCF_963876495.1 Xenorhabdus sp. KJ12.1 | reverse complement strand
TCCATGGCCTGTTCCTCCCCGGAGTCGTTTTAGGCTTTCACCAAAACTTTGCTCCTGGAACAGGCCTCTCGTCAATTTCTTATCCAGAATTCAGGTTAAGTAGTTATCTGAATGTATCGAACTATTTTGTGGGCCGAGAGTAGGTGGAGGGTTAAAATCTCCACCTTTTTATCATAGAGATTTATATAAATCTTCAACCGAAGGAATCTTACAGTCCAAGTCACCAAGCCCGAACAAGTCTTTAATCAGTCCATCCATTTTCTTAAAATCATTACCAAATTTTCGCTCCAAAATTATTTTTGAACGTGCATCAGCTTTTGAAATATCAGTATAGAGCTTGTTCAAGTTCTTCTGAAGATCAGTAATCGCTTTGTGCTTTTTAACTTCTTCTGATTTAGAGAAATCGATAGTAGGAATTGGCATCCGTTTCTGGATCTTAGTCCCGCGAGCAATAAAACCACCTCTAAACACTTCACCATATACAGAGGCGAACCATTCCAAATGTCTTGAAGTTAGAATTGCTTGTATGTAATAAATAGAATACATGCATTTATCAGGCACGTTTATGATGCTATAACCGGCCGTTCCTCCAGATGAAACAAAAGTCCTATGATTATCTATTGAATACTTAAAGCCATTAGATAAAACACCAACAATTATTTTCTGTACCACATCGCAATTTTCCAATGCTTGCGCTCGACCGTATCTATACCATTCATTAGGTGTAGTAGGAACAGGCATAATAGAACGCTTTTCGTTGTTTAAGTGCTCTTTTACAATCTGTAAGAACTCAAACATTTTAGGGAAATCTTGCTGCAACTCCTCATATTCAATGAAAAAAACTTTTTCCCCTACCTTCTTGTATGGATAGATAACAAAAGCGTTTGGTTCAACGTCTTTGTATGTGTAGAAGTGATCTTCACCGTTGCGAACAGTTTCAAAGTAAGGACGTGTAAGTTCTTTCTCCACCTGATACTGATCGCCATCATATTCAAAGAATATATAACCGTTCTCAGTCTTTATCTCATTATGAATGTAATGAGCGTTTGCACTTGTCTGAATACCATTCTCAATGGTCTTCTTACCTAAAATTTCTTCTAATGTCTTAGATCTACTATACATTTTAGTCAAAATGTCATTTGTTTCTTTTTCAAGAATCCAAGTGTCCGAATCAAGCTTATCAACTTCATAGGTGTTTGAAAGTAATGACTTGTCTTCACGAGTTAACCACTTTTTGAAATCCTTAACTTCGTAAAATGAAAATTCATCTTGCTGTGATTTAGTTAAAAATAATAGGCAGGTATAGGTTGTCTTATCTTTGAAAACTTGATTTGAACCGAATGAGATCAGCTTACAAAGATACTTATTATCTGCTAGAAGTTTTCTAAGGTTCTGACCAGCTCCAACCTTAATGAATTTTGAAGGTAGTATGTAGCCAAGATGACCATCTTCTTTCAGTAGCTGAATAGAGCGTTCAACAAACAAGAAATATTTATCAAATTGCTTATATGCTGATTTGAATTTCTTCTTGTAGATTATCAGTTCTGCTGGTGTGAGCCGTTTCATATGCTCAGTAGCCATATAAGGTGGATTTCCAACAATCACATCAAATCTATGGTCTATATCAAACGGATTCACTTTTAACAAATCGGTTTGCTTAATGTTGTCTGATAGATCAATCAGACTATTACCAAAAAGAATATTTCTATCCGTTCTTGGCAAGATAGGTTTCTTGATTCCGATGGTGCCTTTTGATTCACCTTCAAGAAGCTTAAGGAGAAGCCCGAAAGAACACGCATTAACCGCATTAAAATCCTTATCTACACCATAGATACAACGGGTTAATATTTCCTTTTTAGTTTCTAAAGTTAGCTTATAGCTATGCGGCGCAAGCTGCTGCAACTTAGACTGATCATTTTCAATATAGTAATCTATTAGAATATCTTGAATCGTTTGAAATACTTCTAGAAGAAATGCTCCAGAGCCACAAGCTATATCAGCAAATTTGGAATTTAAAATCTGTTCATCAGTCTTGCCTTTGCAATACTCAACAACAGTATTTCGAACAATTTCTTTTACAATGTGGTTCGGCGTGGTAACTACATCTCTATTGAGATGCTCTTCTTTTGGTTGAATATCTACTTCACCATCAGAGTTTATTTTGATTCGTTCACTCAGAAATATCTCATAGATGTTGCCTAAGATATCGGATGAAAAAACAGAGAATGAATAGGTGCTCTGTGGGAAGTATAGCTGTTCAATAATCGCCCAAATACAAGATTCTTCATTATGAATCAGTTCATCAATATGGCTCAAATAGAATAAGCCAGAGTTATACTTTTTGTCTGATTGTTTCAGCTTTGTGATTAATGATTGAAAGTCTTTTTCTTCTGCATAATGGTAAAGAGTTTCATACTCTTCTAAATCACGGTCTTCACAAACTCTTAGAAACACAATACTGTTTATGTAGCTCTGAGTAAGGTCGTTAAGCTCTTCCTCATTTAACTTTGGCTTTATCTTCAAAAATTCATCGGCCAGCACCAAACGCCACTGGTTAATTTGTCCCAAGAACAGATCATCAACACTAAATCGTGAAATTTTGCTTTCAATCTCAGACCACTCATCATCAAATTGCCCCGTATATACACTTTCCCGACCGATAAGGAAAAGAATCTCTTCTAAGTTGTCTACAAGCTCAGTGTAGTGATAAAGCTTAATCCGTGAATTTGTGGCAGTGTCAGCCTCTTTCACTTGATTTGAACAGTCATAGATAGCGGTATATTCAAAGTTAGATAATACGGAAATTTTCAACTTAGCGGTAAAGCCATAACGCCTTACTTGCTTCGCTGGTTCTGGATCTGCTTCTACATGAACACTTGGTTTTTTAGCTTCTACAAAGAATTTTCGCTCAGAGAAAAGACGGAAAGTGTAATCAGGTTTTTTAGTGTTTTCACCTGCTTTTATTTTTAGTCCTTCTTCTACCAAAACTTCCCGTTCATTCGTAGGTTTGCCACTGGAGTTTGTAATGTCCCAACCAAGAATGATGAATAACTGATCGAGAAAATCAGTTCTAAGTTGAGTTTCATTGTAAGTTGGAGAGCGATGTAGAGCTAGGTCTCCTTCGTAACGGTCAACTAACCGCTGTAACTGTTCAATTTTTGTCATTCTTTCATCTCATAGCCAGCCTGATTAGACATTAGTAAATCTAAAGATGAAAAGTGTCGCACAACAACAGATACTTATCTACGAATAACTAATTGAATTAAAAGGTCAGCGCTCAAAGAGGTAAGCCCTGTTTCCCATTGATTAACCCTAGGATGTGAATGACTATATTTGGCACAAAGCGCCTATCTAAATAGTTTATCAAAATGATAGGAGTATTCCTTACCCCGCGTGCCACGCGGGGTAAGGAATACCACATGTTGACACTCTCACTATTATGAAAAGTTATATAGTTAGGTTTCATTTAGATCACCAATAGTGCCAGCTAGGGTCTTATTTAGTAATCAAATTGGTACAACTAACTCTTTTTGTCCAGAATCAGGCTAAAGGTAATTTCCAATGATTTGAGTGTGGTAGTTCAACCCCACACTGACGCGCTGCGCTTGTCTTCTCCTAGTTACCGGGCTAATACATTAACCCAGCAACTCTGAGATCTGAAAGATCACCTGCCAGAGAAAACATTTTTACCTACCCCCTCCCTATTAAAGAATTATGGATAAAACTGTTCACCTTTGAGTATTTTTATTTAAATTCATGTTGTTAAAGGGTGATGAGTTGAAATTACACTCTTCACTACTCTTCACCCAACCGTTCACCTCCAACCAGAAAAAAGGTGAACATTGTGAACAGTTTTAAAATAACTATTCATCCTATAATACGTTGATATATTTGGTTTAAATTATAGGATGAACAGTGGTGAATACTTTTTTATATTTCTTTGAAAAATATCTGTAATCAGAAAAAAATTATTCTTCTGGCTGGCTATTCCTTGTCAGTTTCGGCATCCATTCTATAGCGGTATCGAGATTCAGGCTCAGATTGCTGCGAATGCCCTGTTTGCTTTTCTTGCGTAAATATTGCTGGCTGTACTCTGCCAGTGCGCCCGGCATATCCATGCCAAAACGAGTCACGGAAACAGGTTTATTCAGGTTATTGCCTTTCATATAAGCAAGATAGGCGTGATAAAGGTATTTGCGGGGATTGAACGGCATAATTTCCGCATTACCGATTAATAGGCCATCAACTTCATGGGAAGCAATGAGATAACCGCAAAAATCGACCAGTGGATCTGTACCACGTTTGATATCCAGTGCTTCTTCTGATTTCTGTTGCTCTGCCAGTAAACACCTTGCAGTTTGCGGATCAAAGAATCTGTGAAGCAAATGTCGGATAATCACGGGCAACTCTGCCGCTATTTTATCCCGCAGGAGTGGATCACGTTCATTTTCTGGTACGACTTCGGAAAAATTAAAAATTACCCGACGCCGCGATACTCCACCACTGCGATCACTGAAGCTCATGGCATTATTGTTCACTGCCAGTACAACAGCGGGAATGCGAATTGAATAGGGTTGTTTGTGCTTTGGATCAATAGCAACTTCATCGCCGCCAGTAATCGCCTTGATGCCGGAACCATCACCCACATAACGGGTTTGGTCTGGCAGGATAATCAGCGAATAGCCGACAATCAACGCCCGTTCCCGTGGATTTTCCAGTGCAGCCATACTTGCGGAAACGGTATTGCCTTTACCTGCCAGCATGGAACAAATTTCGGCAAAGATGCTTTTGCTACTGCCTCCTGCTCCGGTGACTTCCAGAAAAAGTTGCCAGTCATAACGGTTCGCCAGCACCATAAACAGCGCCGCTAGTACTCTATATGCTTTGTTTTCAGAGTTGGCTGTTGCCTGATTTAGCCAGCGCCAGAACTTTGGTGCGTGATCTTGGGTCATGCTCCCAATGATTAGATCTTGTGATAAACTCCCTACTTTTTATTCTGGGTGAGATATGGCTAAAGTGGATGTGATTTGTCGTTACTGTCATAA
>NZ_CAWNQH010000110.1:0-5538 GCF_963876495.1 Xenorhabdus sp. KJ12.1 | reverse complement strand
AACGCTGACTTTTTCAACGTCGTTATTCGCCTGTAAATTCTTACGGGCGCACTCCATTGCGGCTGCATGACCCGTGGCGCTCCAGTCGTTATCTGCAAAGACAATGAGATGCTTCACGCCCTGTGGGGCAATGAATTTCGCCATATACCCGGCATTCATGGTTGACCATGTGTTCACGCCGTAAATTTGCTTACAGGACAAGGCTGTCTCAATCCCTTCGGCAATCCCCAGTGTGGAATCCACCGGAAACAGACGAATAGCCACTGATTGGGCATAAGTGCGATAATTCTCTTCCTGCATCGCATCGAGTTTCTTTTGCGGGGTAATGTCCGCCTTTCTGTCGCCGTCTAAATATGTCCGGTGCAGGTAACACGCCAGCCCTTTTGAATCGGTAGCAAGTGCCCATATCGCTTGCAGTGTTCCGTTACGGACAGGCTGTTCGGCGCAATATTTCACGTTATCAGCAGGCAGAACATGAATGCCCCGATTACGCAGATAGGCCTCACCCTGTGTACCTCTCAAGTGGGATAAATTGGCGTAGCAGGCCGTGACTTTGTTGCGGAACGCGGTGATATTGGTTTCTTTTTTCACTGTGCTGCGTTTGTCCGATTGGATACCCAGCAACAGATCAATCTCGTCCGCTAATGTCTTGTACTCTTTCCCCTGCGTCAGGGTGAGTAGCTTCCAGCCATCCCCGGCATTGCAGGTACAAATGAACGTCCCTCTGCCTTCCCGGTCATCAATACGAAAGCTACCTTTTCGCTCGCATATCGGGCATTTCCCCTTAAAGTGACGCTTACCGGTTACGGGCGGTAACTGGTAGTAATTGAAGATTTCAGGCCAGCGACCGATGACGGCATCGGCGGTTTTGATTCTGTTCATCGTGTTTCTCCCTGTAGGCCAAAGCGATCACGGATATCGTTGAGACGGTGCTGAATCACATCAGGCTCCAGTGAAAGTTGTTCTTTAGCCGGTGCTTGCTCGGCTTTCTTACGGGACTTAGCCCACTGAATTTGCTTATGCTTGATGAAATTATTCACTTCGGGGGTCAGTTCCTGTGGGGTGTCATGAAAACCGCGAGGCCAGACGCCGAACTTTTCCTTAAACGTATTGGCTACCCAACCATCACTGAACGTCTTACCCTGTGACGCCCGCTGGTTCTGGTAATACTTCAGTTGCGAGTAGAAACTCTGCTTTTCAGCCTGGGTGTAAACCCGCTCTTTTTTACTGAGCTTTTGGATAGTACGACTGGTATCGACATCAATGTCTTCCCCAGTCAGGGGCTTAAAATCACACTTCGGGCAAACATAAACCCCGGCTGGCTTCATGTAGTGACAGCTGGGACATTCTTTCGGCAGCTTCTCCCGCTTTTCCTGCTCCCGGTGGCTGGAATGGGTCTTCATGCCATCGTTTTTACTGGGCAGCTCGTCATATTCGATATCATCGGGATAACCGAGACGATGGACAGAGCCGGAGTGATCGAGAATGATGCATCGCTCCTTACCTTTGGCAGTACGAAGACCCCTACCGATTGACTGGAGCCACCGTATTTCTGACTTGGTAGGTCGGGCGTAGATAATGCAACGGACATCGCTATCAAAACCGGCCACGAGTACGCTCACATTAACAATGACTTTAGTCGCACCCTGTTCAAAACGATGAATAATCAGATCTCTTTCTTCGGGCGGCGTATTGGCAGTCATGACCTCAGCATTGATCCCGGCACGACCGAACTCGATAGTGAGAAAATTAGCGTGACTGACATTCACACAAAAACAGACTGTCGGCTGATTTTCGCCTAATTTAAGCCAGCTACTGACCACATCCCCGACCAAATCAGCTCCACACATAATTTCGGCAATCTCAGCCTCTTTGTAATCACTGCCGTATTCCGGGTTGGTCGATGATTTCACACCTGACAGATCGGGCTTGGTAGGCGCGTAAAACTCGTAAGCACTCAAATCACCACGCTGGATTAACTCTTTTATCGTGGTTGGCTTAATCAGCTTCTGGTAGTAGTGACCGAGGAACGGTGAGAACGGTGTGCCCGATAATCCGACAACCTTACAGCTTGTTTCGGTGGTCAGCCGGGTGATTTCTTCCAGTATCTTCTTGCGCTTCAGGTGTGCTTCATCAATCACCAGCAGATCGATATCACCGGGGAACTCACGGCGTATCAGGGTATCCGCTGAAGCAATCTGAATCAGCTTTGCCGGGTCTTGGTTAGGGTGGTCCCGCCAGATATAAGCGATTTCATCTTCAGGTAAACCATACTCAATAAAGCGCTGTGCAGTCTGATTTATCAGGACGGTGAAAGGGCAGATCATCATGACCTTTTTCCGCTTTGAGACAAAACCCTGCGTGATAAACGCGGCTAATCCGGTCTTGCCTGCACCTGTTGGGGCGTACACCATGAAAGAATTAAACCCCTTCCAATCCTGACGCAGCATGTTCAGGGCGCGCTCCTGAGCAAAGTTAGGGGTAATATTCAGCATGATGTTACTCCCTTTATTTTTCTGAGTTGCTGTGCCATAATCCGCGCAGGTAATCGAGCCTCAGATACTCTGATTCCTATCGCAAGAGCCGAGTAAGCTATCCCTACCAAAGTGACGCCATTCGGTTTCTTGCACCCTTTCAAACTTCCATTCTTCGTTAACATTGATACCCTCACTTGAATAATTTCCACTGCCAGAGCACAACCTTTCCTGATTTCTACAACCACCAGCCCCGTGCTAATACCTGAACTGGGTAGCACGAACCACATCGACACCATTCACCTGATAACGCAGAGGCTGCTTGCCATTCTTGAGCAGTACAAAACCGGACATACCCGCAGGAAGCTCACTGAGTTTCAGTAGTGATCGTTTACGCGGTGAACGGTTGTCAGCTTCGATAGCGCATTTCTCACCAGCTCTCGTAGTCACCATGTAATCCACCCGCCCATTACGGCCATCACTCAGCCCGGTTACGGTGAAGTTCTTTTGCAGGAACCAACCTTGCTCACGGATCTTTGCTGTGAGGACGGTTTCAAATTGCTGCATATCGGTAGCCGTGAAAAATTGCTCTTCCAGAAGGGTGATTAATTTTGCTTTCAACTCTGTGCTCATTTTTATTTCCTCAATGGTTATTTGTATCACTTGGGTAGTACGGCGATTTTTGAAACCCTATTAGTGCACTTATCTAACTTAGGTACTCTCTACTGAGATCTATTTAAGTAATGAGTTCTTACTTGGCTGTGCTTTACCTGTCTCAGCTCTCCAACTCCCCCCTACCCCCCTCGGTTCTCTTCTCTATTTTTGTACTAGTAAAGAGATACACTGTGAGTATTTACAACAAACAAACTAAACAACTAACTTCGGCTTCTCGATGTAACCCTGTGCGGCTCGCTCATACTTCACGACAAATTCCCTGAGCCGAGTATTAGCTTCGTATCTGGCTGCATTGCTCTTGCAAAATGACACGGGTTCCTTGTCCCACTCGGCCTGATGTACTGCTGAATATTCGGCAATCACCCTTGCCCGCGTACTAACCCGTAATTTCCCTAACATCTCCTGTATCCATTTGCCATCGTCAGGGTCAAAATGCGATGGCATGGTCACTTTGGTG
This sequence comes from Xenorhabdus sp. KJ12.1, assembly GCF_963876495.1. Classification (NCBI taxonomy): domain Bacteria; kingdom Pseudomonadati; phylum Pseudomonadota; class Gammaproteobacteria; order Enterobacterales; family Morganellaceae; genus Xenorhabdus; species Xenorhabdus sp. KJ12.1. The sequence continues at coordinate 1,932 of NZ_CAWNQH010000110.1, read as the reverse complement.
TAATCAGGAAGCATCATTCCCTCTCAGGTGGCGGGAAGACTTTAGGCAGATCAGGGCGTAGTTCGTGGGCTTGGACTGCACCGTTTGTCGCCTCAACAATAATCACCACATTCTCTGGTGATATTTTTTTCTTTCCTGTAAGCCAATCACTTACTGTCGATTGAGCCTTTCCGATATGTTCCGCAAACTTCCTTTGACTACCCCAAAGCCTTATCGCTTTTTCGATTGCCGTGTTTATCATAGTCCCCTCAATTACAAATTCAATCGCTATGGCTATTATACAAATGATAAAGCAATAATCAAATGCTATAGCGATTTTGATTTATTATCGCCATAGCGATATAATGAATACATCAAGAAATTTATTGACGACTATCACAAAGGTAAAAAAATGACATTCACAGAAAGGCTAAATCGTGCAATGCACGAAGGTGGGTTTAGCCAAGGTTCATTGGCTAAAGCTGTAGGAATGGCTCAATCCAGTGTATGGAAATTAACTTCAGGTACGGCAACTCGTACAACTCGACTTGTTGATATCGCTCGCGTTTTAGGCGTTCGTCCAGAGTGGCTATCCGATGGAAAGGGGGCAATGCGTGAAGAAGAAAATAATAAGATAGACCAAACTGCCATAGAGGTAGTTGAATACAAGGGGTTATTTGGGGTTGAGATATATGATGGGGATACACCAACGGGTGAGCAGATAATGATTCCAAATCTTGTGGAATCCAGCACCTGTAAAGCGTACAGACTACAGGTTAACAGTGGGTGTTCGGAAGCTCCTGCGGGCACAATTATAGTTATTGATAGTAATGAGACAGCAGGAACAAATGATCTTGTATACGCTAGAGTTAACAAAATACTATCGGTTTACAAATTTGTGCAAGGTGGCACTCATGGATACCTATCTGTTGATGATAATCGCGTACCGTTAGTTGATGTTGGAAATTCTAGTGTTGAGGTTCTTGGTGTTGTTGTATACCTCCTCCGTAACATGAAGCACCGTTGATTTTCCTCTTGCTCTGCCATCTCTTTACTTGGGACGGGAGTTGCATATCTCCCAGTTCCTAATCTAATTAACTGAGACAATTTCACCCTCCTAAACTGTACGTTTATACAATATTATACTGCATCAATTATCACCTATTTGCAATAACATAACTTCTTTATTTTACTTCATAAAAAACAACATACTATTCACTCTTTCGCAAACCAAACCAAAAAATAATCGCTTTGGCGGTTGACTTATCAATCGCCTTAGATATTATTAATGCAAGTGATTCAGGAAACAAAACTGAACACCAGAATGAATACATTTACTTTTATTTTTTGGGGCCGGAGGGGCTAATGGAAAGTTGCGATAGAGGAATAAACTACAACATGAAGTTGGCTCAAAAATATAATTTCGTTGATTCATATTTAGCCAAGTATGGAAACAAAAAAATTACATCTCACTCCTTGAATAAAGGGTGCTTTAATAATGAAATTATATATTCACTGTATTCAAAAGATGGTGAATACATGGTGTTAGTGGATGTATTTAGGGAGTTGAACGAAGCAAACCAAAAAGCGAAAGACATTATTTATAATCATCCAGAGATGGTTAACTACTTAATTCCAGCAGGCAAACCATGAAAATTTTCCTATTCGCTGCAATTGAGCGCGCCAACACAGAGCAAACACGCCCTATATGCGTCAAAGCTCAGGCACTCAATGAACAAGAAGCAAAAAGGTTATTAGCTCCTGTATATGTAATCTATGGCTGGATGGGACAAATAGTTAATAAATAATAAGGCCAATCAACATGAAAACAAAAATATCAGTTGGTGATAAATATTATTTACAAACCGCCGTCGAAATTGCAGAAGAAATTGAATCATCTATATTCCCTGTATTGACTGCAACTCAGAATGAAGCAGAACCGGATACTTATTT
>NZ_CAWNQH010000109.1:0-5966 GCF_963876495.1 Xenorhabdus sp. KJ12.1 | reverse complement strand
ATTCATCACAGCATTGCGCCAGAACTGGTAAGCCACACACCAGCGTTCCAGTACCACAAGATCCGTGACACACAGTAATCCCTGTGCGCATAATTCCTTGCTGGTCAGCGCCCACATCACCCCGGCCAACGACATTTCACCTTCGGCAAACCAATCCGGCGGTGAAACGCTCGTCAACGGGATAAACGTCGGTTCATCCCGGTTCAGCTTGCGTTTTCCCGGATTGCCGGCCAGTACCTTGCGTGCCGTCGGCTTGGGGCGACGACCTGACTTGCCCGCCGTTCCGGCCATACACAGCACCTCCCGTACTTAAAAACAGTGAAAAACGCGTGATTTAAATTTCATTTTTCGCGGGGATAAAAAAAGACCCACGGTGGCGGTCCTTGGGAGCGAGAGGGGCAGCGATTTGACCCGCCCTCTCCCTATCACGATGACATGAGCAATGGTTACACTCAGAAATTAATCTCTTCGTAATCGCTCGGTCGCGGTCTTCTGCCGATGGCAGGCTTCACACAACAATTGCAGGTTGTTTAATGCATCGGTGCCACCGTGGGCTTTGGGTTGGATATGGTCAACGGTCGAGCCGGCGACCACTCGTCCCTGCCGTAAGCAGTGCTGGCACAGAAAGTTATCCCGTTGTTTGACTCGCGTCTTTAGCTTATCCCATTGATTACCATAACCGCGTTGGTGTCGGCTCTTGCCCTGTTGGTGATATTGCCATCCCGTGTGGAGATGGTCAGTGCAGTAGCCACTACGGTCGGTAGTGGTCTTCGGGCAACCTGACTTGCGACAGGCGCGAGGAATGCGAGGTGGCATGTTCTGGTCTCCATATAGCAAAAAACCACCCGAAGGTGGTTTGGTTTACTTTGATAATTCATTTAATTTTAAACTTATTTTATTTTTCAGTTTATCTGTTTCCAATATGAAGCATTTATATATTTCAGATGAATCATCTTTAATTTTGAGATTTTCTAATACCAGACTAATATCATTTTCGAACTCAGGGAAATAAGTTTTAGCAATAAATTCAAATTCTATGTAGTCGAATTCATGTTTTGTTGGTAATTCATCAATTGATTCATACCCCAGCCGATGACTTCCCCATTGAACAAATGAATAGAGTAAGATAATGAGCTTTTCGCCTTTTTCTAATAAACATCCCCGCCGCAAGCAGCGGGGTATTCCGATATGAAATCACCCGCTTCGCATCGTTCAACTCTTGCTCGTCGCAAGCGACGGGGAATTAAACCCTGAGAGATTAAAAGTTTTTTACTGTCTTTTTCTCTTTCATGTTTGAGTTGCTTATTAAAACGACGTTCATTCCAACAATTCGTAAACCAAGCAATGAGTAAAGAAAAAACACTAGCTAAAAATGCGCTGACTACTGGTATCCATATTGCGTTCATATAATCACTCCAATGTTGAACAAACATGCATAGTATATTTAATCAGCACTTAGCATTCTTTACATTGTGTGTTACATACTCTATTTCATCATATTAAACTCGCCTGTTTGATATCCCCCCCACACTTTCAAGTACCGGAGCAGTATCAAAACAGATATAAAATTCTGCACAAGACACTCCGCAAATACCCTGTTCAGTATTTGCTGTCTCTCCTACTATCACATCACTTCGTCTGCCTACAGGGAATATTGCTGACAATGACCCATATTATTCAGTGGAATGGGTTATTTTTGATTCTGCCTATACGCCCAATGTTAAAGAAATATGCCTTAGCTAATACCGACAAACGATGATAACACGACGCAAAGGGAGTATCGGTATTGCAATTCCTGTCAAAATAAAGAAATTGTCACCGTTACTTTAACTTCATTAAGTGATTTATCTCAAATTTTAATATGTTAAAAATAGGTAAATTTGTTCTTCCATTTCTAAGACTATTTGCAAACAAGGAGTCTGTATGAGTTTTCGTTCGTGTATAGAAAAGATTGAAGATTTATTTGAAAAAGTACCTAAATTTGCCAGTAGAGGCAGCGCGATAATGACTAATCTTGCAAGTTATTCAGTCGTAAATGGACTGGTTGGCTTCTTTGCTCTAAGAGCACTTTGCAAATACTCGCAATATGAAGTGGTTATAGGATCTATGGTAAGTTTTTTGGTTGCTTTCCTATTTGCACTCTTCTTATTAGATACCTTTTCGAATCACATACCATTGAAAGAAATCAGTGGAAAAATTAAATCAGTACCGGTTAGATGCTTCCTATACTTCATTTTTGTCGCAATTGGCATATTGATCAATTTTACATACACTGCGGGAATTTATATTTCATTATTCAATTTTTCTTCACAAGTATTAACATGTAATCCATAAAGATAGTTTGCACAAAAAACCATGTGTCATCTGAATATTAATTCATTTCTGTACACCCACTATTACAAGACGGACAGGGATTAAGTTCGTTTGTTTCAGTCATTATTTTTTCTCCCACATTCAATATTCACATAATCCTGCAAATAGCTTAATTTTGTTCGATCGTTGATGATGCCTTCTCGGATATCGAGAACAGTTGATCCAGCTTCTCCAATGAGTTCGACGGAGGTTGGAGTGCCCATGCTGCCGGAGGCAGTGGTTTCTGACACAGGGCAGCTGGCTTGGATGCGCAACTTGCGACGGCCAGCGGCAACATCAGCCTGAAGAGTGTCGATTTCAGTCTTGGCATTGGCAAGTTCCTGAGTGTGTTTGCTATCCAGTTCATGCAGCATGTCAATATGCGTATTCTGGTAGTTAATAGTGTCAGTCAGTTGCTGAATTTCCGTTATCTGCTCGCTATTAATGCCGAGCTGTTTCTTATAGCCAGAGCGGTATAAGAAGGCTGCGGCTGAAGCAATAGTCAATGCAATAACAATGCCGGAGGTAAAATTGAGCTTCATAATAAAAACATCTGGCGCTCAGATGTCCTGCGATTATCCAGCCCACGCATAACCTTGCCTGCTGCTTTATTCCAGCGGGAAAACTCTGCTGCTGCGCCGGTGTAATCACTTTGATTGAGTTTCTTCAATAAAGTGGAACCCGAAAAGTTACCGCTACCACAATTGAAGATAAACGAGCACAAGGCATCGAACTGGCTTTGACTCAAAGGAACTTTAACCAATCTTCTTAAGGTGGTGTATACAGGTTGGAGATCATCATGCAGAAATGCTTCGGCCTGCTGCTCTGTAATCACATCCCCTTTTCTAACCCCTTTTATATGGCCATAACCAATGGTCCACGGAATACCACCGGTTGCGGGATCAGGGTAGGCTTTCAATTTCAGGCCTTCATATTGTTTGATGCACTCAAGGCCTTTATCGCTGATTTCCATCAGAAGATGCTCCCGTTCTTTTCTCTGCCGCTTTACGCAACCATTGGCCGATAAAGTCCGTCCCTAAATAACCAATCATCACACTGCTGATATAGGCTAAATCAGGACTCAGACCAAACAGATTTAATACATCACGAATAAACCAAGCGAACATGGCACATATAAAGGCATCGATAGAGACTTTTAACCAGCCGACACCATTATAACGACCTCGGAGAAAGGCCATTATCCCGGCGAGGGTTGCCCCAATGCCTTGCTCTTTTATCGAGATAAACCAGTCACCGATGTGTACCCAAATATAAGGATTTTCCTTCATCTGCATATTCCACCATTAGAGCAATTGATACCCGTGGGGGAAATAAGTTCCCCCACTGTGAGTTACAGTTAATAGAATAAAGTTGCCTGATATAGTTCAGGCAGACTGTTCCGTACAAACCAGAACCGTTCAACAGCATGTTATAAAATACGAATCTCAATAGGAGATATTGAAATTCTGGTAGAGATTGTGGTGGCAAAAATGAAAAAGCCACACTGGATGAAACATAGTCTTGAATTTAAAGTGCATCGGTTTGAATTAATACCAGTTACAGTAGAAACGCTTGGTTTCACCTGTTTTCATTAATATTTCGCTTAATTTTTTCCCATCCTTTTTGGCTTGATCAAAAGTATATAAAAATCCGTAATTGGTATCTGTGTTCTCATTACCCCATAGGGATCCAACCCCAAGATCATAGGTTGTGTTGTTAACTTTGATATAAAGATTCTTCTTAAATAACTCTTCCACTTTTTGAGAGTTAGATTTATCAAAAGACACAGAAAAATGAATATAAGTTTTAGCAGAATGGAATATTAAAGCATTTTTAATATCTGTCTTATTTTTGATAATTGTTAGAACCCCCATGGATTTGTAAGACATATCACTTATTCTATTTTCACCCAAATATCCATAATACTTAGATTCTTTGTCAAAGGCTGAGTTAAGATCGAAAACTAACATATCATCTGACTCAGATTCAGGCTTTGCCTTATCTTCCACAAGCACCCAATCACACGCCATCATATCTTCCTGCGTTGGTTGCCACGGCACAAAATTACCGTGTTCATTGCGCAGATCAATATGCGTCAAATAATCATATTTAGTCCCAACAGCAACGCCATCAACGGCATAAGCGCTATCTTTTTCCACGGCTAAATTATTGACACGTGGAGTGATAGCCAGATACATCTCATTATTCCCTTGGCAATTCACCCAAACAGAACGGGTAACGCGCTTGCGTAGTTTTAATTGAATCAAAGCCCAAGAAAAAGAACCTACCGGTGCAATAAAACAATCACAGTGATATTGTTTTGGATCAAAGGGGCATTCATGTTCAGGCTTAATAAATTCAGACATACTATTTCCTTATATTTATAAATAATGGGAAGTTAAATTTAATCTTTAATTTCCGCCTGCTGTTAAACAGGATGAATATATTAATAAATTCTTATGATTGAATATATCGATTCGCCTTGTGTAGTCATTTTTACAATCCACTGAAATCCATTTCATTTATTTGTAAATAATTTGATTTCCTGCTCCGTCTGCTTAAACCGACCCTCTTCCAGCTCCACGCCCAACACACGACGATTCAGTTTTAACGCGGCTTTCAGTGTCGCCCCAGAGCCCATAAAGAAATCGGCCACCAGCTCCCCTTCCCGGCTGCTGGACTGGATAATATGCGCCATTAAATCAGCGGGTTTTTCGCAAGGATGCTTGCCCGGATAATACTGCACCGGCGCAAAATGCCAGACATCGGTATAAGGCACGTCTGCCGTCACCGTAAACGAGCGGCGCATTAAACCGTATTCCTGCCGCAATTCATCATACTGACGCGACAGGGTTAAATGAAACTCCACCAGCTCAGGATACGGCGTATTCAGTTCACCGCGCTGATGCTTTTCTTTGGCGATACGGTCAAACAGTCCCTGCAACTTTTGGTAGTCCGTTTCACTGGGTAACTGCCACTGGCTATCGCTGAACCAGTGACTGGCCATCTGCTTTCCGGTGGCTTTGTGTATGGCTTTTGCTGTGATGCCTAACGCTTTTCGGGCATCCCGAAAATAATCCACCAGCGGTTTAAACACCGACTGTTTCAGTTCTCGGCATTGTTTGAAATAGCCATCGCCTTTCGGTTGGTATGGCCCTTGGTAATGTTCGGCAAAAATAATACGTTCTGTGGCCGGAAAATACATGCGCAGGCTTTCTTTATGCTGCCTGCGCCACGGGCCGGATGGTTTCGCCCAGATAATCTGGTTCAGCACGTTAAACCGTTCCCGCACCAGCAATTCCGTATCCGAGGCCAGACGCGAACCACAAAACATGTACAGGCTGCCGTTCGGTTTCAGTATCCGCCAGAACTCAGCCAACAGTTCATCCAGCCACGCAAGGTAAGCCGTGACGTCCTCCCACTGGTTATCCCAGTGACAGTCTTTCACGCGAAAGTACGGCGGGTCTGTGGCAATTAAGTCAATGCAGTTATCCGGCAGGGTTTTGATAAATTTCAGGGAGTCATCGTTGACTAAGGTGACAGGGCGTAAATCCATCCGCTTTTTTCCTCTCGACGCTGACTGTTCTCAGGAAAACGACAACACGAAAAGCCGG
>NZ_CAWNQH010000108.1:0-6139 GCF_963876495.1 Xenorhabdus sp. KJ12.1 | reverse complement strand
CCGGTTTTTTGTTAACCATTTTAACGGGATTGATTGCTTACTGCCTTAAAGAGAAAAAGCCATCACTGAAAATTTTCTACTCAGAAGAAGATATTTCAGCAATAGCTTAAGCGGAATTGGGGTTACTTACGTAAACGCCTATCTCTTAATTTACGCCAAATACTCATTAGATCATCTGTATCTTGTTCAGTTAGTCCCAATTTTGAAAAAATTGAAACACCTTGCAATTTCATAGCTTCTTCAACTTTTCCATCTTTTACAAGTTGGTTAAGGGTTGCTAGATCGTGCTCATACCCTTCAATCACAGGGATGTAGATTTTTTCGATTTCAGATGGGACAAGTTCTAATACCCCACCACCATAATAGCGTCCTTCTAACTCAGCAGTTATTGCAGTCAGTGGATTCAAGAAACTACAAACAAGGTTTTCTGCGCTCGTAAAGGTTGATCTGACACGGTAAGCGGTGTCAGTAGTATAAGCTTCAATTTCATTTAAAATCAGGCGTGGAGCTTCATGGCAGCGTTTTAGCATACCTATTTCAGTGCTATAAACAGAAGGAACTTTATACCATGGCTTACGAATACGGCACTTATAACGCTCATGATACTTTTCAGCTTCTCCCAATTGGATATAGTCTTTTACCATTGTTGATAGCTGTTCAAATTCATCTGCTATGTACAAGAAGTTTGTTGGCAAACCTTGTTCTTGATTCGTTTGGTGTTGCTGAATGTCATACAAAATACCAGGGCAGTGCTGGCTACGCCCAAACATAGGGTGAGAGTATTTCTCTAACTTGAAATGATTAACCGTTTCATTATCAACTAAGAAGAACTTGTTGGCTCCCGTTACTATACCAACATCGACCTCTGCAATGTCTTTGAACTTGTGAACAGCATCATGGCTAATCAGCTTTTGGATAAGTGCTAACTCGCTTTTTTGTAAAGTCGCTCGTGTCCACTTGCCTTTTACAGTTTCGCCATTAATGCCTAATGTATTTATAAATAGCTCTTCTGGACTATCTTCAAGAAAATCGAGACCATTTACACCTACGATTCCTACACCTTCTGATGGTGTTGACGGATCTTCTTTTTTTTCAGCTAATATAATTACCGCACCTTGAAGTGTATCTTCGAACCAAATTTCTTTGGGATCGATAATGACAATTTTTGAACAAATTCTTCCCATGTAGCTACGCAAAGACTGAGCGTGCATCACATGAATTATTTCTGAAGGAATGACCATAGCCATCCGTCCACCTGCTTTGAGCATGGCAAGTGATGAAAGTAAGAACGGAACCCATGCGTTAGTGTGCTTAGTAAATTTCTGCTCCAACTGTTTAAAAACAAGTTCTGCTTGTTCTTGGAAAGATTTTTCTAAAAATTGATATCTGATAAACGGAGGATTACCAATTACAGCATCAAATTGAACTTTCCCTTCTTTGATTTGCTTATTAGCCCAAACAAGAAAATCCCCTTCGGCAACAGTTGCATTCTGAAATTTAAGCGATTCACAACGTTCTAAAGCTTTTTGCGCTTCGATATCAAAAAGTTCAAAACATGAAAGGGTTAAGGCTTTATCACAGTCATTATTATGTAATGCTTGAACAAACACACCATCACCGCAACTTGGTTCTAAAACTGCTTCTGGCTGCTTTCCTAATGCCCATTTAGCTACGTAATCCGCCAAGTGTTGAGGGGTGTAGTATCCCCCTCGAAGTTTTTGTGTTGTTTGATCTGCTTTAAATTTCATTGTCTGCCTTTGAAAAAATTTTAATCAATTCAGTCTTTTTTTCTTCGATATGTTGTTGAGCTTTATCTACAAACCAGTCTTTAAGTGTTTGTTGATCAAGTGCCAGTATCGAATAAAGCGATTTCTTTAGCTCAGGATCGACTTCAAGAACGATACGACCTGATTCACCTTTTGCCATGAGTAAGCCACTTAACTTATATAATATTGATTATCTATATTATATAAGTAACATAAGGAATTAAAGATGAATTGTCCGTTTTAGTGGGGCAACTACACAAACCTCTAAAGTTAGTAACATAATGAAATTATATTTGGAATATTAAATTCCAATTAATCCATAACATAAGTTGTTGACCCTACTCACCATAGCCGCTAATATTCCACTTACACTAATGATCCATCGCCTGTCAGGATCGCCTTTGGGTGGCGAAATAAAACTCTCGTAGCCTGAAAGGGAGGGCGAGAATTGCGGTACATCTGCACACCTTTGGCAGCAGATATTGCCAAGACACCTAAACCCTTGTCTGGCAATGAAGGTCTCTTAAACTAATAGATAACCCAAAAGGATATCTTTATCTTGTTACCGAAGTGTATTGAACGTGGGTTCATACACTGGCGTTTCAAATCAACATAAATCCTATTTGTTTTCAATGAACAACAGGATACCCTTTGCGTATCTGTTCATACTTTTACCCATCCCTGTTTGAATTATTCAATAGACAATTTTTCTACAGCTAATCCATTAACATGATTACCGTTTGACATTTAACCTTACGGCATTTTGCTGTGCTTGATGGTACTTCAATGCTTGCACGGCCTTTGCTGACTGTTCGAGAAATTCAAGGCGTCACTTTTCGTCGGTTTACCGCTGAAAGTGACGCCGCAGCCACAGCATCACTCAACCCTGATAGGCACTGGCCTGATTAACCACCCAGTGAATCTGACACTGCATTTATAGATTGAAAAAGGAGAATTTGACGATATCGAGGCTGGCCTTTAGCCGGTGGGGATGACCTGTTAATACAGGCGGCAGTACTGTGTACTCAACCGATGCCCCGCAATACCTCAACTTGCGTTCACTCTGGCGCACAGATATCGATCAAGGGCAAGGCAGACATTTTTTGTTTTGTCCGAATTGTCGCGCGCCAGAGATTGCATGTTGTCAGGTATAAGTAAAAAATTGATGGGCTGGTTGATTGAAGAATTAAGCATTCGGAATGTTGAGAGTGTTTATAGTCGTTAAACTTAGCCGTTCGGTTATTGATTCAGATAAAACAATCAGTTAAAGTTTCCCCGCCATTGGCACAATCCAGTGGTAAGGTTTCGCAGCCTTGTAATGAACTATCCACTGGTAGGAAGTTTCTACCAGTGTGTCTGCTATCGCCTTTTCAATGGCGGTTCAGGTGGGGGAGGCTTCGGCCTCACCGGTTGATAGTTCCCGGTACTGCGAACCCTGTCTGAATCGCCACCATCAATGTTAATTAATGGAAGGGGTAGCAGGAATGAATAACAACGGTCGAAATGACTGGCATCAGGCCGATATTATTGCCGCATTACGTAAACGCGGTACAACTTTAGCAGCTGTTTCTCGTGAGTCGGGACTTAGTTCATCTACACTAGCAAACGCATTCAGTAGGCCTTGGCCTAAAGGCGAATGGATCATTGCTGATTATCTTGGCATCCATCCCTCAGAAATCTGGCCAAGTCGTTATTTCGATTCTCATACTGGAGAATTATTAGAAAGGAAAGCCCGCTCTAAGCCACAGGAATAACCCGTTTTAATTTGTGATCTAGTTCGTAAAAATGATAAATGTTTATATGAGGCCTTGAGCGTGAGATGGCAGCCAAATTTGACCATTTCCAAATCTCATGGCTTTTTTGCTAACGTGATGATTAAACAGTTATAAATCTAATTTCCACATAAAAACTACCAGACTTGATGTAGCAAAATAATGTGGGGGTACAACTGGGGGTATGTGACATTTTTGATAAAATTAATTCATTAAATATTAATGTGTTAACATGCCAGTATTGCGCTCTCCTCTGCTAACAGACGTGGCAATTAAGAGATCTAAGCCAGAAGCAAAGGCTTATACTCTTTCCGATGGAAACGGGCTTTGGTTATCCTCATAGACAGGTTTAGCTATCAGTAATTATACCCTCCAGAGATTCCGGCTAAATTTGTCGTCAGCTATGAATACAAGGGATTGACCTATTAAGCCTGTTTTATTGATTGTTGGGTTATCAGGCCGTGAATTGAAAACCTATTAGCAGCGTGGTGAGATCTGAAAGGTTTCTTAGCAAAAAATCAGTTGTATCAAAATTTCTCATCGTCTGAAATTATTGGTTACTCATAAAGCAAATGGGCACTTCAGAGTAAATGATTCAGGGAAGCAGGAACACATCGTAGGCAGTGCTGGTGAGCTACTTTGAGCTCTATCTGGCATGTCAATTAGAAAGATATAAGTTGGATGTCAGATAGAGTGATGGTTAATACAGGGTGCATTGTAACTAATGTATACAAGCTACATCACCACTGTTATACAAGCTATATCGAATCCTGAAGGAAGAAGTAAGCACGGAAGTATACAATCGTCCCATTTTTCGCTACCTATGGGATATACCGCGGAACAGGCTGCGGCATAGGTTTGAATTGAAGCTAAAAGAATAGAACCTGCTAACAGGCAAAGAAGAATGTATTTTTTCATGATTATTCTCCATACCTTTTACAACGTGATCATCACGAAAAGCAAGGATCCTAGTAAACCCATTTCTATCTAATAACAAGCGAATAATATTTAACAATTATTTAACTTTCGAAACTAAACTCAATATTTTTGCTTGTTCCCTGAGTGGTTAAAGAAATGCGAATGATATATGTTGCCACTTCATATCTGTCTCGACATGGACAACTAATACGCATAAACATTGTCTGATACTCTATAGTGAACAAGTAATTTCTATGTATACAATCAATTCAGAACAGGGATTGATAGATCTGGGTCACAGAAAAAAGTAATATTGTAGAAAATAAAACCCCCAAGTATGAACTGAGGGTTTTAGTTAAAGATTTAGAGCATGATCTAGAGTCGACACTATGTGGACATAGATAGATATAAATGTATACATATCAACAAACTACAAGGGTACTTTGAACACCATGCCAGTGTTACATAACCGCATTTCTAACAAAGAACTGAAAGAACGTATGTTGGCTGAAACTGAGCCGCGCACAACTATCTCTTTTTATAAATATTTTGCTATTCCTGAGCCACAGGATTTTCGCGACAGCCTGTACCAACAATTTACTGATTTGTCAGTTTTTGGACGGGTTTACATCGCTAAAGAAGGTATCAATGCGCAAATCAGTATCCCTTCTAAAAATGTTGAAGCCCTGAAAGCAGTATTGAATACCGCTGATCCTGCTTTGTATAACTTGAGACTCAATATTGCATTAGAAGATGATGGCAAATCATTTTGGGTATTACGCATGAAAGTGCGTGAGCGTATTGTTGCTGATGGTATTGAAGATGAAACTTTTAATCCGTCAAAAACCGGTGAATACCTGAAAGCGGATCAGGTCAACCAGATGCTGGATGATCCTGAAACTGTATTTGTTGATATGCGCAATCATTATGAATATGAAGTCGGGCATTTCGAGAATGCGATTGAAATTCCGTCAGATACATTTCGTGAGCAGTTGCCTATGGCAGTTGAGATGTTGAAGGATGATAAAGATAAAAATATCGTCATGTATTGTACTGGCGGGATCCGTTGTGAGAAAGCAAGTGCTTATATGCTGCACAATGGTTTTAACAATGTTTATCATGTAGAAGGCGGTATTATCGAGTATGCTCGTAAGGCGAAAGCTCAGGGGCTGCCTGTTCGCTTTATTGGTAAAAACTTTGTTTTTGATGAGCGTATGGGAGAACGTATTTCTGAAGACGTTATCGCTCAGTGCCATCAGTGCGGTTCAACTTGTGATAGTCATACTAACTGTAAAAATGATGGATGCCATTTGCTATTCATCCAATGTCCGTCTTGTGCAGAGCGGTTTGAGGGATGTTGTAGCGATGTCTGCCGGGAAGAAATGTTACTTCCTGAAGGCGAACAGCGTGCTCGTCGGGCAGGAAGAGAAAATGGGGCTAAAATTTTCAATAAATCTCGTTATCGGTTGAATGAAGGTTTGAATATCACTTCGCTACAATCCATTAAATAATAAATCTTGTTTAAGTGCCTGTTTAGTCTATTGGATGAACAGGTACTGCAAACTGGCGTCATAACTTAACCTTAATTCTGGATAAGAAATTGACGAGAGGCCTGTTCCAGGAGCAAAGTTTTGGTGAAAGCCTAAAACGACTCCGGGGAGGAACAGGCCATGGACAAGTTAG
>NZ_CAWNQH010000107.1:0-6614 GCF_963876495.1 Xenorhabdus sp. KJ12.1 | reverse complement strand
TGGCAGTTTTGCGGATACAGGAGAAAAAAAACACCGCAGGGACTGATAGCCCTGAGCATATCGGAACTGCGTAACCTGCTGTCAAAACTGATGAAAAAGACCAGAGAAACCGTCGAACAGATTTTATTTTGGTCAAACTGGCGACGACGACATCAGTACCGCGCACAACAATGTCATTATCGGCGCCGGGATACCCCTCTTATTCCACAGCCATTACGGCTGTAGTACTAGATCCCTCTTTTTCTGTCGACTAACTGCATAAAAATCAATTCAGGAACTGTAGCTCGATAACTCTCTGTTAACGCGATAGAACCTTAGCACATGCTTTGGTTGCTAAAATAGAAAAATACATTACGAGTTTTCATCATTATGACTAAGTTCTGCTTCCAATTCTTCGATGCTTGGTAAACTAGATTTCAAGTCTTCCGGTAGTGTACGGGTTAGTTCGTAATCTGAAACGCCAATAGGTTTTTGAATTCCGCGCAAGGAATACTCTGCCAATATCCGATCTTTGGTTTGGCACAAAATCAGACCAATAGTTGGTTGATCAGTAGGATGCCTTAACTTTTCGTCGACCACAGAACAGTAAAAATTCATCTTACCAGCATGCTCAGGTTTGAATTCTCCTCGCTTCAACTCAATTACAACAAAAGCTCTTAAAGTCAGATGATAAAAAAGCAGGTCAATATAGTAATCTTGTCCGCTTACAGTAATAGAATATTGTCGTCCTACAAAAGCAAATCCCTCACCGAGTTCAAGCAGAAATTTTTCAAGATGTTTGAGTAATTCAGTTTCCAGTTCACGTTCTTTGAAAGGTTCTGACAAGGTGAGAAAATCGAAGATATAGGGGTCTTTCAAGGTTTGTTGTACTAATTCAGATTGAGATATAGGTAACCGATGATTGAAATTACTAACAACAGCTCCCTGCCGTGTATAAGCATTATTTTTTATCATCTGAAGTAAAGATTCACGGCTCCAACCTTGTATCAAAACTTGTTCAGCGTACCAGAATCTCTCGGTTTGATCCTTTATCTTCTCAATCAGTAAGATATTATGTCCCCAGGGCAATTGTGCCACAGGTTGTGGCACAATTGCTCCATTAGCAGCCGTTTCTATTTCTGATGATAAGGAATATTCTCGGTAAAAACGTAACATACGCTTCAGATTTCGTTCTGAGAAGCCTTTGATTTCTGGCAATTCATTAATAATATCTCGTGCCAGCTTCGGGATGATCCCTGCACCCCACCCCTGTTGCTTTTGGCGTTCATGGAGAATATGCCCTATATCCCAATACATCTGAATCAGTTCAGTATTAACGGATTGAGCAGCTTTAATCTGACCTCTACGAATCCGTTCTTTTACATCGGTAAGCAGTGAAGTGTAAATCTGTAGTTCGAATGTCATGATTAGCTTCTTTTTTAAATTAATATCAAGAACGTATTGCTCAGATCCATTTCATGTGCTGCCAGTCATGCCATAGAATCTGCAAAGCGAGTAACAACGAATAGTTATTTCTTTTCGTTATTATATTCAGCAAAAATTTCTTGCATGGATTGCTCAATACGCAATTGCAATTTTTTATCAAGGCGAGCGAACTCATAAATGAGCGTTCTGTTTTTGGTATTCTCCTTACGACGAGCATAAATGCGTTTATCTTCAAAGACGCTCAAAGGTGTTATTATTTCAGCTTTTGCTACAGGTTGTGGCTTACGGGAAAGTTTGACGCTCTTGAATACACCCATTACCGCGTCTTTCGCTGCGTCAGAAGGCCCCTCTTCTATTGGTGTTTCTAAAATTTTTATTCGGATTTCTTCTAATATCTCATTGAGCGGGATTTTACGGCGATCCATGTCTTCTGCCATTTCAAGCAGAAATTTGTAATCGGGTAGCGTTAAATCCGATACTACAGGAAAAAAAGCGATCATTTCATCCGGTACAGCTGCAGCTTGAAAAGCGCGGGTTACTTTTGCCGCGGAAACGCCTTCTGCTTTGGCTATCTCTTTGCGGTTCATTCCACTTTTCTCCATTAACTGGTAGCGTTTCCCCAGCTCGCGCAGATTATGTTCTTTGGCTGTTTGGAGATCAGCTGCGAGCTGTCGCGCGTCTGTGATGTTAATTTCCTCAGTTGTCACCAATACATCAAGCCCGACATTTTTTAGCAAACAAGCCGCGCGACGACGGGAACCGTCAAGGATTTCAATTTTTTCTCCGATTTTCCGACCAATTGCGGGGAAAAATTGCTGTAAATGAATTGTCCTGAGAATATCCTGAAGTGATTCTTTCGTTAGTATACTTTGATCACGGCCGTTAATTGTCGGATCAACAAATGTTTTATTTTTGATATATTCAGCCTGAATGTGCTGGCGAGTAAAAATCACCTTTTTTCCTGAACTCAAAGTAAATGTGCGGCTCTCAATTTCCTTATTTGAAATCATATTGCTTAACGGAGAGTTGCCCATTGTTCTGCCAATTCGTTGGATAGATTTATTCACGGTTGATTCCTGATATATTCAATTCTGTCGAAAACAGCTCGAACGAAAATGTCGGCCTGATTTTTTGCGTTACGCAGCGCTTCTGAGCTGCCAGGATAAGATGCTGGATTAGCACTGATAACTGTATCGAAAGATTCCCCACAACGTTCAAAACCATCCAGTCTTGGTAGAGCAGCATCCAACATTGAAGAGGTAAATACTTCTCGTGCATAACTCTGTGACGTCAGGTGGTCGTATTTATTCCCCATTTTTGACATAAATCCAATATTGCCACGCAAATGTAATTCAATACCTTCATTTTCAATCCGCTCAATCATTTCTGGCAGACGAGTCAAGTACTTCATTGTGGAATGAAAGTCGACCTGTGCCGGTGGCGTAGGAGTTAGCAATATATTACTGGCGGCAATCGCATTTAGCATGAATGCATCCAAGTGAGGACCCGTGTCAATAAGAATAAAATCATAATCATGCGATAAACGGTCAATCACTGTCTTGCGGAGGACTTCAGAAGGAGCCATTCCGGGCAGATACTCCTGTACCAACTGGATCCATTCGCTTGCGACAAAGGCATCATCAATTGATGCAGGAATCACATCCACACCAGGCATCATTGTTGGTCTGATAAATTGTTTAATTAATTGTTCTCGGCTAACGTTGTTCAGCATTGCCTGTGCGGCTGTTTCTAATATAGAGCCAATGCTATTGTGGTGGCTGAGGAACATTGTGCTGGAAGCCTGAGGATCCATATCTATAACAAGAATACGCAGATTGTTATGAATTAAAGTCGGATGCGCCCGTAATCCATGAGCAAGAGTAACTGTCGACACGGTTTTGGATACACCACCTTTCAGATTCACTACGAATATAGTAAAGGCTTCTTTCCATTTATCCCGATAGGTAGGTATTTGACGGTGTTTATATACATCGATGACATTTTGAAGCGTTAATGCGTATTGCATTGTTGAACCTGTTTGGCGCTTCCCGAACACATATCCTTGTTTTTCCATTTCAGTGACAGCCAGATCTACGGAACGTCGATTTAGCATAGGCATTTTGGCCACAGTATTCTTTGTGAATGTTTGATAATATTCTGTTTGATTAAATTCAATGCGCTGTTGTTCTATATGATTACTCATTCCTTGGAGCATTTTTTCTGCTCGCTGTGCTGTTTCAAGGACTCCACCGTAATTCTTCTTCATGCGTACAACCTTTTTTGAAAATCACACACTTTATATAATGTACTCAATTTTTTTGTTTTTTCAAAAAAATTACGTACAAAAAACATGACGTATATAAATCCGTCATGTTTTACTCCATCATTCAACACCCAATTAAAGTATTAACTAGATGTATGGATGTAATGAAACTTGCCTGCAATAAATAGTAATTAACGCATAACTAAGATATTTAATATCCTCTGCTTTAGGGTGAGAAAAATGTCATTTTTTTGCATAATAGATAAAATCCCCCGCATTGAAAAAATAACTCATGACATTGTTTTTACTTTATTTTTAGTGAGGATTTCAGCCTGAAATTCCCCATATTTAAAGTCGTATTTTATGTAAGAAAATCTCGGGCTCTAATATCCACAATGGTTACTCCGCTAAAATGTTACTGACTGAAGAAGGCGAACTGACACTGCAAATCCCCTGCGATTGTTAAAGTACCTTTGAACCCCAAATCATCAGGAAAAGTCAAACGTGGATTACGGGCATTGACAGCCAGATACTGGCCCTGTACACGAGGGAAATGAGCTCTCGCAATATCGCCGGCTCTTTCAAAGAGCTCTATGATGCAGAGGTTTCACCGTCACTGATTGCCAAAGTCACCGATGCAGTCAAAGAACAGGTTCTTGAGTGGCAAATCCGCCTATTGGATAGCCTGTACCCGATTGTTTATCTGGACTGCCTGGTAGTCAAAGTGCGTCAGGATAATCGGATTAGCAATAAATCGATCTTCATCGCGTTAAGCATTAATAGTGAAGGCCACAAAGAGCTGTTGGGCTTATGGCTGGCCGAGAATGAAGGGGCGAAGTTCAGGCTCGGAGTGTTGACAGACCTTCATAACCGGGGACTGAAAGATATTTTCATCGCGTGTGTAGATGGACTAAAAGGGTTTCCTGAGGCGATTAATACGGTTTATCTGCACACTCGGGTTCAGTTGTGTATTGTTCATATGATACGTAATAACCTACGCTATGTATCCTGGAAAGATGCCAAAGCGGTTGTCAAAGATCTCAAACAGATTTATCAGGCCCCGACAGAAGAAATAGCTTTTCAGGTCTTGGACATCTTTGCTGAACAATGGGATGAGCGTTATTTTCAAATCAGCCGTAGCTGGCGAGAAAACTAGGGCAATCTGTCCACGTCCTTTGCCTATCTAGCTGAAATCCGGAAGGTGATTTATACGACGAATGCCATCGAATCGTTAAGCAGTGTCATTCGACATGCTATCAAGAAACGCAAAATATTCCCGTCGGATGACTCGGTGAAAAAGGTGCTCTGGTTGGCAATTCAAGCCGTGTCTAAAAAATAGACCATGCCGATTCAAGATTGGCATCTTGCGATGAGTCGTTTTATTATTGAATTTAGCGACCGTCTAGTACTACAGTCGTAGCCGGCATTGTGACATGATAGCTATCTTCTTTCTTCCTCATCCTAAGGGAGGTGCCCTATGGCCTCACCTGTCAATCTTTGGGAACAGGCGCTTCTGTTGGCTCATTCCCGTCTGATCCCACTATTTTGCTCTGCAAGTTCTCAGCAACGTTGTCTGGCGTATCTTCGTGGGTTACTCAGCGATGTTGAACGTAAAAACGGCTGGCAACTGGCTGAATGGCTGGGTGAACGCTCACCGGATGGCATTCAATATTTTCTGGAACGGGCCCATTGGGATGCTGAAGCCGCCCGCGATATCTTACGTGATTATGTCACCGCACATTTGGGGGATGAGCAAGGTATCCTCATTATCGATGAAACCGGTTTTATCAAAAAAGGGACGCATTCTGCCAGCGTGCAGCGTCAGTACAGTGGCACCGCTGGACGGATTGAAAATAGTCAGATAGGGGTTTTCCTGTGTTACGCCGGCAACGGCGGTCATGCCTTCATTGACCGGGCTTTATATCTGCCTAAACAGTGGACGACGGATCGTCTCCGCTGTGACGCCGCCGGCATGCCTGACTCGGTCAGTTTTGCCACGAAACCCCAGCTCGCCCGGCACATGCTGGCGCGGGCATTCAAGGCCAATATCCCCTGTCGCTGGGTCACCGCTGATGCGGTCTATGGACAGGATCGTCGCTTGCGATGCTGGCTGGAATCTCAGCACCCACCGTTTGTCTTAGCGATCCCCAAAAATGAATGGCTCTGGTGGCAAACACCGCACTACACCCGAGCAGACACCATTGCAGCCAGTCTGACCGATGACGACTGAGAAAAACAGTCAGCCGGGCTGGGAACAAAAGGCGAACGTTGGTATGACTGGGCACGGATCCCGCTCTGGCGCTTGCAAATGAGTGAAGAGGAGCGGCGTTATGGTCATTATCTGCTGATCCGGCGTAACCGGGATGAGAAGCAGGAACTGGCCTACTATGTTGTCTATGCACTTAAAGAGCAGGCCGATCTCAAGACGTTGATTCAGGTGGCCGGCCATCGCTGGGAAATTGAGAGCAGTTTTTAGGAAACAAAAGGCGAGTGCGGTCTGGATCATTACGAAGTGCGGCAGTGGCAGAGTTGGTACCGGCATATTACGTTGTCATTATTGGCGCATGCGGTTCTGGCGGTTTTGCGGATACAGGAGAAAAAAACGCCGGCGGGACTGATAGCCCTGAGTGTAGCGGAACTGCGTAAGCTGCTGTCAAAACTGATGGAAAAGGCAGGAGAAACGAGAGAACAGATTTTATTTTGGTCAAACTGGCGACGACGACATCAGTATCGCGCTCAACAATGTCATTATCGCCGCCGAGAGGAATATCTGGTCATGGGACAGTTACGACTGTAGTACTAGCCCTTCTTTATATAAATAACCTGAGCTTCGCTTAAGAAGGGAACTAAAGTGCCTGAGGCACGATCAAAGTTTTTGCTAAAGAAAACAAAATCGTGGAGATCCTCAGGCATGTATAATTTAGAA
>NZ_CAWNQH010000106.1:0-6617 GCF_963876495.1 Xenorhabdus sp. KJ12.1 | reverse complement strand
TTCTAAATTATACATGCCTGAGGATCTCCACGATTTTGTTTTCTTTAGCAAAAACTTTGATCGTGCCTCAGGCACTTTAGTTCCCTTCTTAAGCGAAGCCCAGGTTAATAACGCTGGAGAAATCCTAAAAAGAGAGGCAGAAAAGGTGACATCGGTGCCAAAGGGAATACAGCAGAGTCAGAAATGCGAAAGATGATCTGCGCAAAAGCAGGATGAAAGCCAAGTAAAATAAACATCGGCACAAAGATAGGCGCAAGAATCGACCAAATGGCTGAACCACTCGCAATAAACATGCACAAAAAGGAAGATAAAAACATCAGTCCGATAAAAGCAGGCGCGCCAGTCAGCCCCAGAGTTTCCAGCAAGCCAGTGATGCCAATGGCCATAAATTTCCCCATATGGCTCCAATTAAAGAAAGCAACAAACTGAGCCAAAGGGAAAACCATCACAATAAAACCCGCCATGCTTTTCATCGGGTCAACGAGTAACTCAGGAATATCGTTAGGTGTTTTTATTTGTTTGGTAAAAACACCATATGTAATGGAGACTACAAAGAAAAACAGAATAATCAGTGGCACAATCCCTTTTATAAAAGGTGACGGAAGGACTGATCCCGTCAGTGGATCCCGCAACAACGCATTTTCAGGAACCACCATCAGCCCAACAATACCGATGAAAATCAGGGCCGACAATCCGGTCATTAACAACCCACGGTTTTGTTGTGGCGTGAGTTTTTCCTCGTTATTTCCTTCCCAGGCAGGTAAACGCGGCTCATTAAACTTATCCGTCAGAATTGCTCCCGTAATTGTCAGTACAATCACGGATGTTGCCATAAAATACCAATTATCAATGACACTGACATGCAGGTTAGGATCAAACATTTTAGCCGCTTCCGTGCTGATGCCAGACAGCAGAACATCAGTTGTGACAATCAAGATATTTGCCGTAAATCCTGATCCTACCCCCGCAATTGCAGCCAGTAATCCTGCCACTGGATGCCTCCCAACGGCAATAAACATCAGTGCTCCCAACGGAGGCATCACAACAAGTGCAGCATCCGACGAAATATGGCTAAAAAAGGCGATAAACAACACCATATAACTGGCATAACGTTTATTGATACCCGCCGCCATTTTATACATCAGAGCTCTTAACAAACCGACTTTGTCAGCCAGACCGGCACCAATGACCAGCGCCAGAATAGCTCCGAGAGGGGTAAAACTACTGAAATTTTTTACAATATTAGGCAGAATCCATTGTATTCCCTCAGCACTGAGTAAATTTTTAACCCTGACCATTTCTCCATCTATCGGGTTTTTTACCGCCAAATCAAACCAAGATAAAATAGCAGTCGCAATCATTAACACGGCAATCAGATAGATAAATAAAACAAAAGGATTCGGAATTTTATTTCCTACTTTTTCAATCCATCCCAAAATATATCCCGGACTCTTATTTACAGATAGAGAGGCCTGATTCATAGTTTTTCCTCTTCATTTGCTGACATTGTTATGTTGTATGCGGTTATGGCTGGATGCAGGTTTGCCTTGAACAGACAAGCCTAATAAGCGTTATTGGTGACGCTCGGCGTCAAAATCAGGTAGGTTAATGGTGATTGTTGCCAGTGTTTTCACTGCAATTGCCAGTACATCTTCATTAAAATCAAACTGACCATGATGATGGCCTGCACTAAGTTCAGTACCGAAAATAAGGTAAGAAGCCAGACCTCCGTTTGCTTTAACCCGCTCCATAAAATAAGTTGCATCTTCTGAGCCCACGGATTGACGACCGCTTTTAACAACAGATGAAAGTTCAGGAACATGCTGTTGAGCCTGCTGATAAATAAAATCGACCCATGCCGGACTGGGTTTACTGCTTTGCGCTGCCCCCATTAGCTCGATTTCATACTCCACATTCTGCATTTTTGCTGCGCCTTCGATAACACCAAGGGCATGACCGTAGATAAATTCGTTGATTTCATTCGTTTCACCACGGGTTTCCACTTTCATTAATGCGTAGTCAGGAATAACATTACGGCCGGTACCAGCCTGTAATACGCCAACATTAATACGCGAAATACCTTTGCTGTGATGAGAAATGGCATGCAGTCCTACAGTAGCCTGAGCCGCAGCCAACAAAGCATTTTTTCCTTCTTCTGGCTTTCCGCCCGCATGAGAAGCCGCCCCGCGATAAGTGACATCAATTTTGGTCGTCGCCAGAAAACTATCTTTACCACAAACTAATTCTCCCATAGGTATACCGAGACCAATATGGATGGCGATAAAAAAATCAACATCATCAACAACCCCGGCCTCGACCATTGATTTTGCCCCTCTTGTCCCTTCTTCTGCCGGCTGAAATATCAGTTTGATTTTTCCTGTGAGCCGATTTTCATATTGTTTCAATATACGCGCGAGTCCGAGCCCGATAGCTGTGTGACCATCATGGCCGCAGGCATGCATCATATGCGCATTACAGGAATAAAAATCTTCAGCATAAGGGCGATGAACATGGGTCTGATCTTCATTCAAATCAAGTGCATCCATATCAACCCGGAATGCCAGTGTCGGACCTGCTTTTCCGGTATCCAGTGTTGCGACAATGCCAGTAAAACCACCGGAAAAATGTGGTAACCATTCCACCTTCGCACCCTGTTGGATGGCACGCTGTTCTTGTTCCTGTAATGCCTGTACTGAAGGTAGCCCCATTCTCGCATCGGCTTTAATCACCTCCTTCCCCATTTTCAGGCTATAACCTAACCTGTGTAGCTCATCAGCAACAAGGGTCGCGGTTCTGAATTCAAACCAGCCTGACTCAGCGAAATGGTGAAAATCACGACGCCAGTTTTGTAGTTGTCCGGCAATTTGCCGAATAGATTCATTCAATAAAGTTTGCATATGCCTATCCCTTTTAGTTATCACATCAGTAGTTTGTTTTTAATTAATGTAGACAAGAGGCGCTGCTTAAATGAGATACAATTAACTTCATCTATATAACTAATAGTTATCGCAAAAGAGAAAATAGTGATGCCAATAAAACTCAATCAGTTACGGGCTTTTGTTGAAATTAGCCGCTATGGCAGTATTCGAGCAGCAAGCCGATCCTTGTCACTTTCGCAACCTGCTTTGACAAAATCCGTTCGTGAATTGGAAGATTCACTGGGGGCAAAATTATTTATACGCAGTAATCAGGGCATTCATTTAACGGAGTGCGGGCAAAGTTTTTTATTACGTGCCAGCTTGATACTTGAAGAGTTGAGAATTGCTCAAGAAGATATTCAGCAACGTATTGGATTACTCGGTGGTGTCATCAATATTGGCGTTGCTGGCTGTATTGTCCGCACAATCATGCCAAAAATCATTACACAATTTCATCGCAATTACCCCACCGTCAAATTGCGTATTGTTGAAGGGCAGTTATTGGCTATGTTACCCCAACTCAGACAAGGTGAACTGGATTTCTCTGTGAATACCTATTATCCCGAGAATACAGATGCAGACCTCAGCTTTGAGAGGTTGATGGAAAAAGAGTACAAAGTGATTGTGCGTAAAGGGCACCCCAAACAGCATGCGACCTCTCTAGAAGAGCTATCTGATTGCAACTGGACCATGCCAACACCAAAAGGTACCTATTATCGCAGTTTATTCGAAAGGCTTTCATTAATGGAGAAGCCTCCTGTCTTCAGCGTCACGTGCGAAACATTGATGTCTTGCATGAGCCTCGTTGCCAAAAGTGATTTTGTGACCATCGTCGCTGTCGATTTAGCAGATGATGTACTGTTTCATCAGCAATTTGTCGCCTTAGACCTTAAAGAACAGCTTCCATTAGCCATGTTTTGTCTGATCCGTCGTAAAGATACCAATTTAACCCCCGCCGGAGAGCATTTAGCCAGACTGTTTCGGATGTATTGCCGTGATTGACCGCCTGACATGCATCCTGCTGCTAGCCAATAACCACAATGCCGAGCTGTTCCATGATTTCAGCAACCTGAGAGGATTCTAGTTTAACCCCCTGAAAATCCACTCGCCGTATATCAATTTCACCCAAAATAGAATTGGTTAAATCACAATGAGTAAAGTTTGCTGCATACCAGTCAAAAGCTGTAAATTCCCCACCAGACAGATCTGAGCCACTGAACGTTGCCCCTAAAATATGAGTACCATGCCATCGGTTTTCCCATAGTTCACATTTTTCGAGTACCACATCAGACAAATTTGCATAGCTTAAGTTACTTTTGGTGATATAGGCTGAACAAAACCGAATTGTGGGACTTACGATATTCATAAAACTCACACCACGAAAATCAGCGCCTTGCAACCGACATCCACAAATTTCTATCCCCAGTGCATTGGCATATCTGAAATCCACCATCGATAAGTCACAATTTTTAAAACTGGCATCTTTCAAAATAGCGTGTTTAAAATTACAGCTCAGCTGATTTTTGGATTCATAAAATAAGCAATCAATAAACTGGCTGTCTGTTAAATCAGCATATGAGAAATCACAATTAAAAAAATGCGTATTTTTAACCACCTGACCACGAAATTGATCTTTTTCAATCCGTTTTTCCCGGAAATGGATTACTTGCATAACACCTCCTATTTATTAACCAATTTCAAGTGGGCAATCACGACAATTCCCTACTCCCGGTAATTTATTCCGTTGGCAACAACAGCGACGCTGTATAATATTATTTCTTAATATCACTGTACGATATAATGGATTATCTCTGCCATCAGGTAATTTTGCTTCAAAGAAAAGATTATTGACCAATATTTGATATTGTTCATCACTCACTCTTTCTTTGAAGTTACTTAAATACCAATACATCACATAACCAATATTATTCCATAGCAAACGCCCATTAATCCCTTTATAAGATTCAATTTTTTCACAGACCGGAATAATATGGCGATCCAATAAAGCATAATAGCGGTCCAGTAAAGATATAGGCTCATCCATCCAGGTTAATTGATAGTAAACCATATTAGGCCGGCCGCTTTCATGAAATTCAACCTGAAAAAGATTATAATCAGCATCTGCTGCTTGAGGGTATTCCAGCAATATTAGCATCAGCGGCGGAACAACTATGCCAAAATACCACTGCGCCCATAAAGAATAAAGCCCTTTACTATTCGGCTTCTGATCACTCTTTGCATAATATTCATTCTGGTAACGTTGCATTAATGGTAAAAATTCTTTTTCATTCGACCATTGATGAAATACCATGCTGCCTTCTGGAATATTTTCCGCATTCACTTTCATCGATGAATTAAAATGGCTGAATGCGCTGTCGAATAAACCAACAATATTATTAACATCTATTTCTGACGTTATCTGAGTCATTCTACACCCTTCCATTATATCTCGGAATAATTAATGGCTTATCGGATTCTGGATCACGGATAATTCGGCATGCCAGACCAAATACATCGGCAATACTCTGCTCTGTGATGATTTCTTCAGGCTTTCCTTCCGCATAAATATGACCATTCTTCATCATGATCAACCGTGTAGCATAGCGCAGGGCTAAATTAATATCGTGTAAAACCAATACCAATGTTTTTCCCTGCTGATGTAAGCGTTGGCATAAATCAAGCATTTCAATCTGATGGGAAATATCCAGATAAGTCGTCGGCTCATCCAGTAGGATAATCGGCGTTTGCTGTGCCAGTGTCATAGCAAACCATGCACGCTGACGCTGACCTCCTGAGAGTTCGCTGACAAATTTTTCCGATATATCCCATAAATCGACAGCCTGTAAGGATTCTCTGACAACGCGTTCATCTGTTTCTGACCATTGCCGCAGGAAAGTCTGATAAGCATAGCGACCGCGGGAAACAAGGTCATAAATCGTCAACGCTTCCGTCACTATTGCCCCTTGGGTTAACAGTGACAACTCACGTGCAACCGCTTTTGGCTTATAACGATGGATATTTATTCCATCAAGTTGAATTTCACCATGTTGTGGCTGCATACTTCGGCTAATTGCCCGCAACAACGTCGATTTCCCACACCCATTAGGGCCAATAATAACGCTGAATTCGTTATCGTGGATTGCAAGGTTAATATCTTCAATAATCGTTTTTTTACCGTATGCCAGTGAAAGACTCTGGGCTTTAAGCCGCGAAGTCACTACTGAGGAATTGACGTCCGATGGCATTATTGTGTTCTCCTTAATTCGGCATACAGTAAATACATCAAGTAAATTCCCCCAATCACCGCAGTCACTAAAGAGACACGCTTTATAGAGTGACAATTTATATAAGCCAGAATATCGCTCTCCAATTCCGGATATTAACTGTGGTTCATCAATGATGTTTTTATTTTAGCGAATGATAATTAAAATTATTATCATTAACAACCATGTTACTGCAAAGGTTTTATACATAACGCATTTCAGGATAAATTACGGCAACCGGGAATGATTGGGATAAGCAGCCTTAGCTAGCAAAAGAGACAACTCAAAAGACGAAGGAAATGGGTAAAGATAGGCTCGAAGATATAACATAACCTGAGCTTCGCTTAAGAAGGGAACTAAAGTGCCTGAGGCACGATCAAAGTTTTTGCTAAAGAAAACAAAATCGTGGAGATCCTCAGGCATGTATAATTTAGAA
>NZ_CAWNQH010000105.1:0-195776 GCF_963876495.1 Xenorhabdus sp. KJ12.1 | reverse complement strand
CACCAGCGCCATCAACAATGCGGAAAGCAAAGTCCCGTTAACCCGTAAAATTAATGATAAAGAGCTGGTCAATGATATCCGCCTGATCGCAGCGGACGTAGATGCCTATAACAAGGCCGAAACCGATGCGCTGATTGCGCCCGTTCAGCAGGATATCGTGCAGGCAATGAAACTGGCAGATACCGCCAATCAAAATGCCACCAGCGCCATCAACAATGCGGAAAGCAAAGTCCCGTTAACCCGTCGGATAAACGGGAAAGAATTAGTCAATGATATTAAATTGATAGCGTCTGATGTAAATGCTTACGATAAGGAAGAAACTGAACAACTTATTGATGGCGTTAAAGAGCTGGCCAATGCTGCCAATAATAATGCCGATAGTAAAGTACCAGTGTTCCGGACAATAAATAATAAAGCATTATTAACAGACATTATGCTGAACGCATCTGATGTAGATACCTATGCTAAAGGAGAAATTGATCAACAAATTAATACCGTCAGAAAACTAGCAAATGATGCTAATAATAATGTCAATGGTAAAGTCCCACTGACCCGTACAGTGAACAATAAGGCATTACTAACAGATATTACCCTCACCGCATTAGATGTAGGCACTTATAATAAAAGCGAGATCGATTCCCGCCTAGACAAAGTCACTAAAAATGCTAATGGCCGGCTGGCAAAAGATGAGAATGGTGCCGATATTCCGGACAAAAACGCGTTCGTAAAAAATATAGGATTAGGTGATTTGATTGGTTCAAAAATTGAATCCCAACTAATCGGACAAGATGCTACGATCATTAACCTTGGGAAAATTACTCAAATAAGTGGCGTAGCGATAGCCGGTACACCAATTAAGCAAGAAAACACATCGATTGTCGGTGGAGTAACGTACTATACCAATTATTACAAAATACGGTTACCGGTCAGCCTGCCCAATGGCATTATTTCGTGTCACGCCAGTATCGCTTGTAATAATTTCGATAACCAAAGCCCAAGCCATCTGGCTGATGTGAGAACCCAAAGAAGTAATTCGGATGGAGTAGGATTATCGAAAGATACTTTAACCATATCAGTTACCACACCAGAATTAGGCTGGACTCCTGAGTTTTATTATGAAGTAATCGGATATTAACAGTCGCAGGGAGTAAAATACCCGCTTTATTACTCATCAGGTGATTGGCAAATTAATCACCTGATGATGCTAAAATTATCTATTTCTCTGCGGCTTTTTTCTTATTCTTACTGCTATCAATATTATCAAACCAGTTCTTTATAGATTGTTTAACTTTTTGTTGTAATTCATCGTGCAAGATGGGTTCAACATTCAGAGCATATTGCAAATTGTTCCAATCACCATAAATCCGCAATGGTACTTTTAATTTTTCTAAATGGCTGACTAACTCATTTTGTTGCCCCCAGCCACCAGTTAACTGCACCAGCAATGCAACATCAACATTTTGTTTCAGTAAGTTTGCTTTGCCCTGCCCTTCAATCTTTGAATGCTCAGAAGTTGCAGAAAGGTCGTTAATTTTGATTTCGCCTTGCGCCAGTTGTGCCTTTACTGACAAATTTTGTGCGCCAGTAAAGCTCTGCGTATTCGTGGGCTGTTTAACCTGATCGGTTACTCGTGAAAAAGATTGCTGAATCAACATTGGAATATTCAACCCATCTAAACGCGCATTTTTTAGATTAACGTTCAGGTCTCCCTGCCAATAATGAGCGACGGCATATTCATCATACCCTTCCCCCAAAAGATCTCCGTCCAGCGCTAACTGTCCACTGAATACTGACGGTAAATCCAATGCTTTCAGCAGAGACTGTAAGTCAATATTTTGTAATAAAGGTTTCGCATGCAGTTTAGCCGGATTGACCGTTGCATCAACCGTTGCAGGAAGCGCAAAATATCCCCCAAATGCATTACCACCCAGCCTTAAGATATTTGCCATTCCTTCGTTATTGACAGCCTTGAAAACAAAGTTATCAATATCCATTCCCTGATAAATAAATTTATTTGCTTTAAATAACAGGTGAGCATCAAATTCTTTCAGGAAACTGAGATCATAATTGGATAAAGGTGTAACTGATTTTGCAATCACTGGCCTTACCGAGTTATTTTCCATCCGGTAATCAATTTTTTCCTGAAAACTATTCTTTGCTAATTTATCCCATCCCAGCAGGTTATCTAAATTTAATTTAGGTGACGATAAATTGATGGAATAGGCTGGTTTATCTTTCAGATGAATATCCACTCCACCAGCTAATTCGCTCTCATTTACCTTAAGCGCAATTTTTTGTAACGAAATAAATGAAGAAAAGGCATCATATCGTACATTAGCTGAACCCTCCCCAGTAATACCTTCTGAGGGTAAACCAACACCTGTAAGCTGATATTTAAACGAATTCATATCGCCAGTTACATGCTGTGGATAATCAGCAATATTAATGTCAGCATCAAGTTCAAAAGCAAATTCCTGCTGATTTTTATTAATCTTACTATTAAGCTCAAGATTAATATGATGCTGATCCTGACGCTTCATCAGCAGGTTAATATCCCGTATGTTTAACTGCGAATGGGAGTTGGTTTGCCAAATTAGCAAACTGTCTTCTACTTTGATCCTGTCAATATTCAATTTCCAACTGTGACCATTGCCCTCTACCGGATAATGAATATCACTTTCCGGTGCAATAGGCGCTTCAGGCTTTTGTTGTGGCTGGCTATCAGGTGTATGGCGGAAAACAGCCCCTTTGAGCATGACTTCCTTAACCGCCAACTGATGGGATAACAGAGGCAATAATTCAACATCCAGACGCATATTTTCTGCCACAATTGCAGGCTTTTTTGCGCCGGGAGCAGTCAGTGATACCTGTCCGGTTAAAATACTCAGTTTTGGCCAGACATGCCAACGCAGATCATCCTGTAACACGAGCTGGTAGCCACTCTTTTTTTGTACTTGTTTTACTATGTAGTTACGAAAATCGTTCGGATTAATCAACATGACTAATGCCGTCAGACCTGCAACAACTACGACTAACAAAATAATGAGTGTCGTCAACAATCTTTTCATGACTTCCCCAGTCTCATGTCCACAAGATGATTATTTTCACCAAATGACTATACCCTTCGTCTTTCAAGCTGCCTCTTTGTTGGCTTGCGCTCGTTCACCCCAGTCACATAGTTATCTATGTTCCAGGGGATTCTCTCCCTTGCCGCCGCGATGCAACTCGAAATTCATTAGGTATATTTTACTAGATATCTGTATCAGAAAAGATTAGTCCTCGCTGATTCGGCTCCCTACAGCTCCTTTCTGATTTTTATATTTGGCATCCTGACGTCGGTTATAAGGACGTTCAGCATCACCTGAAAGCGGTTCAAAGCTTAAAGCACCAATGACCATTCCAGGGCGCAGAGCTAATGGCAGTTTTCCTGAGTTATAGAATTCCAGAACAATTTGACCCTGCCAGCCCGGATCGATCCGATGAGCCGTAACATGCACCATCAACCCAAGGCGGGCCAGAGATGATCGACCATCCAACCACCCAACAAGATTAGCAGGCAATGTGACAGATTCCAGTGTGACTGCCAGTGCCAATTCACCGGGATGCAGAAAAAAAGCTTCCCCATCCGGTAAAATTATTTCATCGCTCATGACACGATCAAGCGCAGCATTGACTTCAGCCTTAGGGCCGCTCAAGTCAATATAAGCAGCGGTATGACCACGAAAAACGCGAAACTGATTCCCAAGGCGAATATCCGCAGTTGCCCCATTAATACGTTCGACGGGAGGACGTGGGGTAATTACCAGTTTACCTTCATCAAGCCATTTAATAATGTCACGGTCACAGAGTCGCATTACTTCCTCTCAAAGTACGATGATTCTTATGAATACCTGTTTAACAGGTTATTCGCAAAATTGGCCAATTTTAGCTTTCAGTATGTCAATAGCCACACGGTTTTTACCACCACGGGGAACAATAATATCCGCATATTGTTTTGATGGCTCGATGAATTGCAGGAACATCGGACGGACAGTTTTCTTATACTGTTCCATTACAGAATCCAATGAACGCCCACGTTCATTTACGTCACGCTTAATGCGACGCATCAGGCAAATATCCAGTGGTGTATCAACAAAAATAGAGAAGTCCAGTTCCTGACGCAAACGCTTATCTGTTAATAACAGAATACCTTCAAGGATAATAACGCGCTTTGGTTCGAAGTGGATGGATTTTGATTTTCGTGTGTGTTCAGCGTAGTCATATTGGGGCAAGTCAATGGAGTTACCGGCTTTCAATGCCTGAATATGCTCGAACAGCAAATCGTGATCCATTGAACTTGGGTGGTCATAATTGACTTTAATGCGTTCTTCCATCGGGGTGTTAGTTTGGTCTTTATAATAACAATCTTCTGGGATAACACCGATATTATGATCGCCAACCTGAGCCCGTAATTCTCGATAAAGAGTGTTGGCAATAAGGCTTTTGCCCGAAGCGGAGGCACCTGCAATGCCTACGATTGTACACTTATGTGCTTCATCAGCCATACTAAAAATAACCTGGTTAGAAAGAAAAAATAAAGTGGGAAAAATAGCATTCTTTCATGCTATGTTTGGCGGATTATAGGGAGTTAACTGCCGCTATGCCAGCGTAAACAGGATAAGTCGCATTTTTTTCGATACGCTTCGCATAAAAATTCCACAATCACTTGTTCAAAAACAAAAAAATACCTCCCAAAGTAATATTCAAAATCCAAAATCAAGGCAATCCCTGAAATTATTCCTGAAAACCATACCTAAAAATAATCTGAAGATTGAATCCAAAGTAATTTCTCATTTTTTAAGGGAGGTGAAATGTTCGTTATTTATTTGATGAGCAAATGTTATTCATATGTGTTGAATTTATCCGATCATTAAATAAAGCAGGGGCGTATTTAATAAAAAACAAAGGATAGTGATGCATAAATAATATTGACGATTTATCGCACTGAGCTGTATTAAAAAGCATCTTTCGAAATGTTAACAATGCTAGTCCGATTAAACCTGATTTACATTTTAAATCTTAGTCTAAAGGAATTTGCTATGGAAATATTCGATATCATGCAGCCGCTATCGCGGTACGATCTGGACGTAAATTTTTCATCAACTCTGCATATCTCTGGCGGTCAACATACTATCCACGTCGAAGAGAATAATACTGCTTATGGATTCGTTCATCAGGGAGATTTAACTGTCTCCATCGATGGAACTTCACAACAACTACGCGAGGGGATGTACTTTTCCATTCCCGGACCTGCGGAGCTTTCTCCCTTTGTCGGTTTGATTTGCATCAGAAATGGCTACAAAGGCTTCCTGTCATTTGGCGGGCCAGTGGAACGACTGGGACGACTGAAATACATAGATGGCTGTTCCGATAGCCTTCTCATATCGCCGCCACTTAAGGGAGATCCCTGTCTAAACTACCTGTATGTTCCACCAAGGCTGAATCAAACAGCCCATACCCATCCTTCAGTTCGGATCGGGATCGTCATTGAAGGTGCAGGCTACTGTCTGACTGAAAAATCGAAAACCGACCTGATAGCCGGAGGAATATTCTTACTGCCAACAGACGAAATTCACAGCTTCCATACTGATGATACCCCGCTGAGAATTGTGGTCTATCACCCTGATTCTGACTTCGGCCCCACCCATGAAGCGCACCCGATGATTAATCGAACTTGGGTAGACGGTATTTCTTTAGCGGGAGAAAACCGCTATCGCACCCGCCAGATAAACGAATTCGGAACGGAATAAAATAAGCATGAAGCCTGATGTATATATCGGTTCACCCAATCCACAGGTAAGAGCAGATTCGTTGGGCGGCATACTGCCAACATTACCAGACTGGCTGACTCATAACCCGAAACCTGTTATCAGCCAGCTGCCTTGGCCTGTATGTTCGTCTCAGACAACGACAAATTCTGCGCTGGCTGCGCTGACAATGGGGGAATTCTCCCGCTCGCTCAAGCAGGCTGGCATTTGTGATCTCGGTGTCGTTCCCATCCCTGGTGCAACCGTTCTGCTTCCTTGGGGAGCGGCATTGAGCGAAATCATTGCCACAAGAATAAGAACGGCTTATCAGGCAATAGAGCTGGACGAGTACGCCTATCCGCATGTTGTGGCAGAAAGCTGTTTTGAACCTATGGCTGATTTACTTGATATAGAGCGTAATCTGTTGAGAGTCGCAACCACCATAGACACGCAGAGCCAGCGTGAGCGCGGCATATTACTTCCGACGGGTGAGCAGGTCATTGCCAGTCATTGGAAAAAAATGATCAACACACCAGACGTGATGCCAATCCGCATGTTCCAGCGAGCTCGCTATTTCCGTCCTCTCAGTTCGGCAGATCGCAGTGGTAAAGGGGTATTCAGTGCACTTGAAGCAGCTGACATATTCGAATTTCACTGCTGCCATCGGACTCCAGAGGCCGCATTACTCGATTTGCAACGTATAGATAGCTCCCTGACTTCTCTGTCTGCTTCCTTACCTCTGCCACAAATAGTGGGCGTACGCCCTCCGTGGGGCAACCGTTCAGAACTGTATCAATGGGCTATAGGCAGCGATACTCCTCTCCCCAGCGGTGAATGCGTGCAAACGTCAGCGCTATATTTTCAGGGGCAGGAACTGTCTCGTCGTTACGATATCGGCTTTGGTAAAGGAGAACAAAGGCAGCATGCCTGGCAGTTGGATGGTTTTATCAGTCGCAGGGTGCTATACGCGCAGCTTTATCTGTCAGCCAGAGCCAATGGTTCACTTACTGTTCATCCCCGGCTTGCTCCCACACAAGTGGTTATTTTGGTACGTAGCCGACACGATGATGAAAAAGAACGCATGCAGGAGTTAGCTAGTATGCTGCAAGCTGCCGGACTTCGCCCTGTACTGCGTTACTGTGAGGAAAGTAAGGCGCTGACAACAGCACAAAAACACTGGCGAGATCGCGGTGTCCCTCTTCTGCTACTCTTTTTCGGCCGCCGGAACACAAACGACTCTCCTCGCATCCGTTTGCTACGCACTGATAAAGAGCTGGAGTTAGACCAACCGGGAAATAGCTCTGCGGACTGGCTGACTAAACAAGTCACTCACGCCATTACGGATGTGGAAAACGATGTAAATTACACCATTATTCATCAGGCTCGAAATCAAATCTCATTTGCCTCCTCGGAGGCTGAAGCATGTCAGGCATTATCAGCACGTCAGTGCGTTATAGCTCCGATCTGCCCCACCAGAGCCCACACAGATAAAGTGGCATCCTGGAAAATGGGCGAACTATGCAGTTTTACTGCGGCTCCCGAACCACAACCCTGCATTCTGTCAGGAAGGCCAACCTGGGCGCGGGCATTATTGTCACGCCGGATATAACGTTGCCTATCCCCACCACTTTAAGGAGAAGATCATGACATACAGCCATAACGAGCAACCAGAAAATACGATACTGGAAAATATAGTCGGCCCGGTTTCTCTTCCACTGAAAATTGACGAAAGCGTCAATTATTTTCAGCTTCATTACTTTGAATGTCAGGGTAAACGCTGGGCCTGCGCTACGCTGGGAGACCTTCACTCCATGCAGGCAGTGCCGTTACGGATCGAATCAGCTTGCTTCTTCGGACACGTCATGCACTCCCAACAATGCGATTGTGGCTTTCAGCTTGACGAAGCATTCCGGCGTATTGCCCGGAATAAAGGTGGAGTGGTGATCTATGGCATCGATCAGGATGCCCGTGGTTTGGGCATCGAAAAACACTTCCGCATTTATGACTACCGGCAGAATGAAAATCTGGATACTGATGAAATTTATAAGCGTTTCCATGCGCCTCTGGATAGTCGCTCATATGAAGCTGTAACAGCTATCCTGCACTTCCTCGGCATACGTAATATCTTATTAATGTCCAATAATCAGGAACGTTTGGCGTTTTTACGCAAGCAGGGATTCCAGGTAGAACGCGATGAGATTGAAGCACCACTGACACAATACAACATGGCAACAATGATGCTGGAAAAAGAGGATCTGAATTACCAGTGGAGTTTCCATACTCATGGCGATTGGTTGTTACCACTGCAACAACAGGCAGAGGAACACCCTGACTGCTATGTTGCCTGCGTAGTCAAAGACAACCGCGAAATTGTAGCTGACTGGATGGGAGAGAGCTGGGATGTTGCCACTTCACTGCTGGCAAAATTGAGTGATAGTAACAATCGTGTTGAAAACGGTTTAGCGGTTTACCTCAGCGATCTCCCCCGTCTGGACGAACTGGCTTTGTATGCCAAAGCAGGTGTGAGCTTTGTGGTTGTTCCCTTCCCTGTCCTGCCAGACTACCTGAAAACTGAGGCGCGCCGTCTGGGGATCCGGCTACAAGACTGGGGACGCGAAAATAAATACAAACAACCGCGTTCACAATGGATTCTGGAAGAGCATAGTGATAGCCAGCATATTTACATTCGCGAAGGTGAACGCCGGGTGATACGTCTTAATCATGGAGGTATCGTTTGAGTTCTCAAACCATGCCCTATCAGGCTATTTTTGCCTCCAGACAGGAGGCACTTAACACCATGCTGGATGATACGTCGAATTATATGATGGTAGACAGTTTCAAAGGAGCGCCCGTTAACATGCGGGTGTTTGAGAGTTTTAATCCTTTCCATGTCTGGCCTTCACCCTCCATTCCTGTACCGGGGCAGCCTAAACGGCTGGCCCAGTCCGTAGAATCCGTATGGCAGGGAGTAAAACTTGTCGATGGTATCACTGATTTTAACCAGTTCCTCGGCCAGCCAACTAAACGGCCTGAAGATCATGAACGTCGGCAATTAAAAAATTATTGCTATGCAGACAGCCTGTTCGTCTATGGTGATCGTCTGTTGGACTTGCTTAGCGCCCGATTTTTAATCTACCTGCCAACTTATCTTTTCATACTGGAAAAACTGGTACCCGAAGCATTACTGCGAGAGTTGAATCAGCACCTGACCTCTGTAGGGCCAGTACTGTTTTACGACTGGGATGCCAATCAGAACATTACTGACACCAGCAGCTCGTTCAGCCATTCAGCCTTGCTCGCGTCATGGTTCAACGGAACATTTGAAAATGACTATTGGACGTTAGCGCACCGCGTATTGCAGGAAAATGATTGGCTTACTTTCGACGCATCCATCAAAAATTTGCTTAATCGCTATTACGCTATACACAATGGATTTCAAGATGCATCGCGGCGGCAAGGGAGTAAATCCTTGGGAACATAGATAACTATGTGACCGAGGTGAGCGAGCGCAGCCAACAAAGAGGCAACTTGAAAGACGAAGTGTATATGCAGAGAGGGAAACTATGAAACTAAATACGAGTCTGGCCAACAAGCTATACTGGGTAAGCGAAAAGATGCAGGGTAAAGGCGAGGTCGCAAAACGATTGCAGTGGTTGGAAGAAACTCAATATCTGTCACTGCGGGAATGCCGAAAACTGCAAATGGAAAAATTGCACACATTACTGACACACGCTTATGAAAGCGTTCCCTACTATACCCGCGTTTTTAACGAGCGCGGTTTAAAACCCGATGATTTTAACAGCCTGTCAGATCTCACCAAATTACCGTTGTTGACCAGACAGGAATTAACTCAGCATCAGGCTGAATTGATTTCGACACGGGCTGACCATGCCACGCTGCAAACTAACTATAGCAGCGGCTCTACAGGCAAACGTGCCTGTTTCGTTCAGGATGCTAACTTCCGGCTATGGATGCGTGCCCACCAGCTTAGAACCTATCAGTGGTGCTCCGGCTGGAAAGTTGGTGAGCCATTTGCTTTATTGTGGGGCTCCTCCATCTATTGGAGCTTCAAAAGCGTTTCCGATCGACTGAAGAATCTCCTGAGTAACCGACGTGAATTTAACACTTTTCGGTTATCCCCTGAATTAATCGGAGAATTTACCCGGAATCTCGCCAGTTTTAATCCGGTACTGATCAGTACTTACACCAATGCAATGCACTTGATTGCCCGTCAAATGGAACGTGAATCGATACGTGTACCTGCATTGCGTGCAATACAAGGGACATCAGAACCACTTCCTCCAATCATTCGTGAACGACTGCAACGGGTATTCCGCTGCGAGGTTTACGATAAGTACGGTTCACGCGAGACGAATATTGTCTCCCACGAAAGCCCTCATCACGATGGTATGCTGATTCAAGTGGAAAATGTGGCGGAAGAATTCCTGCGCGATGATGGCAGTGCCTGCCAACCGGGTGAGACTGGCCGGGTCGTACTGACAACGCTTAATAATTTTGCCATGCCACTGATTCGCTACGAAACCAGTGATCTTGCCTCACCGATGGCAGGCAACTGTACCTCCGGGCTTGGGCTTCCGCGCATGAGCCATGTTGCAGGACGACAGCAGGATTTGATACTGACTCCAGACGGTGCCTATATCGATGCTTATTTGTTCTCTTTCTTGATCATGAGGTTTGAGGAAATTGAGTGGTTTCAGGTGGTACAGGATAGTCTGGAGAGTTTGCGAATCCGGCTAATGGTGCCTACAGGCATTTCCCGACAGCGTTGTGATGAAATAGTAGAACGTATCCACCATCACACTGGCTACCCGTTTCACATAGAATTTGAACAACTGGACAGAATGCCCGATTCTCCCACCGGCAAGTTCCGGCTATGTGTTTCGGCTCTCAGTGATATCGGCACCAGTAACCAAACGACGGTCAACTCATGAAGACTAAAATCGCCGTTCAGGAATTGCGTGAGCTTGGTCAGACTGCATTGAGTCGGGCCAATACACCGATGGAAGTTGCAGCTCTGGTGATGGATGACCTGCTAGAAAATGAATTAACAGGCTACCCCTCCCACGGTGTATTAAGGCTAGCGGATTATATTGGTGATATTCAATCCGGCGTACTTAATCCTGCCGCTACTCCGGCTGTATCGCTGATCATGCCTAACATCGCTATTGTAGGTGGCTGTAGAGCTTTTGGTGTCTTAGCTCGGCAAGAGTTAATACTCATATTGCAAAAACTGGCTCTGGAGCATGGTATCGCTATCGCCTGCCTGCGTGACGCCCATCACCTAGGCAGACTGGCGGCTATCGGTCGCTCTCTGGCAGGCTTCAATGACCATCCACTTGCTGTTATAGGATTCAGTAACTATCAGGGAAATGGGGCACGGGTTGCCCCGACTGGCGGCCATCTGGCGAGATTATGTACTAATCCTCTGTTGCTCGCCTTCCCAACCAATACAGATGATCCTTTTGTATTAGATATGAGCACTTCAACTGTCTCTGAAGGCTTTATCCGGCGTCACGTCCAAGAGGAAAAACCAGTGCCACCCGGCTGTCTGGTCGATGCCGAAAAGAATGACATACTCGATCCTGCCAGTCTCTACGACATCCCACCACGGGCAACGATACAGCCACTGGGAGGCAACCTTGCCGGACACAAAGGATACGGGCTGGCCGTAGCAATGGAATTATTCTGCGGTGCGCTTGCGGGTGCCGGGCATGTAGCCAGACCGGGTACACCCGGCAACGGTGGCCTGTTTTTGGTTATCGATCCATCCAGAATGCCGGGGGGCATTGATACGATCCGGAGCGAGGCGGAAGCTATCATGAACTATTGTCGTGACTCAGGCCGCCCGGAAGCTCCGGCACGTATGCCCGGTGAAGGTTATTCCACCCGCCATAACGGGGCAAAAAATACATTAACGTTATCACTGCCAACTTCTGTGTTAGCTGAAATCCGTCGTCTTGCCGGTGTTATTCAAAAGGAGGTTTAATATGCGATCTGATAGTGAAATCCATCCCCTGCTGTCTGCACATAACCGCTGCAAAAACCGGCTGGAAAAAAACCTCACCTGTTTCGGTCTGTTTTTAGTTTCAGCGAGTTCTTTAATCGCAGAATGTTGTGCGGTACGTGGCCCCGACTGGTTATTAGTCGATATGGAAGCATCACCGGCTGACAGGCACGATCTGATCCAAATGCTACAAGCGATGAACGGATCCCGTTCCACAGGTATGGCTCG
This sequence comes from Xenorhabdus sp. KJ12.1, assembly GCF_963876495.1. NCBI lineage: Bacteria > Pseudomonadati > Pseudomonadota > Gammaproteobacteria > Enterobacterales > Morganellaceae > Xenorhabdus > Xenorhabdus sp. KJ12.1. The sequence goes on along the minus strand of NZ_CAWNQH010000105.1, from coordinate 183,737 downwards.
GGTGGCTCGTAACGATCGCCAACTGATAGAAGCAGCGCTGGACTCGGGGGCTATGGGGTTGATGGTGCCTAAAGTGGAATCCGCCGCTGAGGCTAAAATGGTCGCCGACTGCGTTTATTATCCGCCTAAAGGAAAACGGGGGGTCAACCCCATACGCTGCTCGGGTTATTTTTCACGCCTGCCAGACTACTTTGCAGAAGCCAATGATTCACTACTTACTATCGTTCAAATCGAATCAGCCAGAGCAGTGGCTGCCGCCGATGAGATCGCAGCTGTTGATGGCATCGATGTGTTATTCATCGGAAGTGGCGATTTAGCCTGTGATCTGGGGCAGGCCGGACAGGTAGAAAGCCCTGAGATGGAACGAGCATTCGAGTGTGTACTTGAAGCCTGTCGTAAACATGGCAAAACGCCCGGTATATTCGCAAATAGTGTCGCGTTAGCTCACCGTTATGCCAGTCAGGGATTTCGTTTCATTGCGGTCGGCAATGATCTCAAACTCATTGCAAGCGGGCTGGAACAACAAATGTACGCTCTTGAAGGCACAGACTCCGCTTAAATAATGTCATTTCCTAGTAGGATATACACTTCACCTTTCAGGTTGCCTCTTCATTAGCCGCGCTCATTCCCCCAACCACATAGTTATCTATGTTCCGGGGGGATTACTGAGAGGCTCCTGCCTCTCACCGGAGGCCAGCCTTTGGCTGGGCAAATTCGTTCCCGACGAATTTGTCTCTCCCTTACCGCTCAATGCACCTTGAAATCCATTGTATATATTGACCTCCAGTTAACTTGAGGTTTTATAGTGCCCATTTGATGTTTCCACTAATTGACAGAATATTGAGTCACACTCTCTATAAGTTGAGAAAAACAGTGTCTTCTACCTGAAAATTGTAAGGTGAAATTATGCAACGGTTTGTTGAAAACATTCTGGAAAGCTCTTGGCTATGGATTATCACTCGATTACTTATTTTGTTTATTTTTGTTCCATCGGGACTTGCCAAGATTTTCGATTTCGAAGGCAGTCTGGCAGAAATGCGGGCTGCGGGTTTACATCCTGACTGGTTTTTTAATATTGCTTCCGCAATCGTCTTACTTTTCAGCTCAATATTGATCTTATTAGATCGCTTTGTCTGGCTTGGTGCAGCTACATTGGCTCTCTTTCTTTTGTTAACTATTTTTATTGTCCATACTTTTTGGAATTTTTCTGGCGAACATGCCAAGATCTCACTCTATTTTGCGTTTGAGCATACCACGGTGATCGGAGGGTTGCTGGCAACTGCAATGACGAGTCATTTAAGAAAAAAACTCAACATACATTTGTATTAGATGCAAAATTAAAAAATGAACAATAGTAATAGCGAAAATCCCCTTTCGTAGAAAGGGGTATTGATATATCCCGACAAGAGACGTTATTGCGGATAGTGAAGCAGTAAATACCTTTAAACAGAAAGTCATGTATCGTACTTTTTACACATAAGCATCAGCCAACGTCTGGGCGATCAATGTTTCAAAATGTAATTCCTGCCCCGCTGGTATTAACTGACGGTGAATATTACGGCGTTTTTCATCATCGAATAAACGCTGGGCAACCCACCCTGTAAGATACATTGCTGATAAACAGCCTCCTGCAGTAGCGATATTGCCTTGAATAACAATCGGCGTGTTTTCCGGTTCAATGCCCATATCTCTAAAGCGCCCCATGGCATCGGGATGCGTGGTAACTTTTAATCCATCCAGTAACCCCAGTTTATGCAAGATAAATGCCCCCGAACAAATCGAACCTATTAGCTGTTTTTGTGGGTTGAGTTGTAATGCGTCCATAAAATCTGAATTAGCCAATGCCGCAGAGACTCCTTTATAACCACTACTGAAAACGACAACATCTGCATCGTTCGCTAATGCCACTGGCCCATCCGTTTTTACTGCTTGCCCTAGAGTTGATACATGCTCTGGTTTGGTTCCCAGTACTTTAACCTGCCAGTTCTGTTTTTCCCGACCAAAAATGTCACGCATAAGGAAGTAGTCAATATCGGTAAATTCATCAAAGATCACTATAGCAATGGTATACATATACACCTCAGCAACAGGAAGACATTGTATGATGGCGCTGAAAGGCCAAATCCCAGAAAGAAGCTCAAAGCTTAAATGAAAACATTTTTACAGTACACATGATGATTGCTAATTAATTGGTCACTTTTATTGGCTAATTAAGACCGAAGAATAATTTATTGCTGGAATGGATACGCGATGTTTTCACTTATCTCAACCTTGATTGCTGATTTATCTGTAAATGAGGGCCAACCATATGACTTTTGTATAAATTTATAGGAATAATACTCTTTACCATCATCGATAAATTTCAGATTCAAAATATTCCACCATCCATCATGGCAATGCAAGTTTTTTGCATAATCCTCTTCAGAAAAACATGCCCTGATCATTTGCATTGATGAAAAAGGAATATTTTTAAATGCCGCTTCATATGAACCATCATTATTAAGCATCATAAAATCAGCATACTCGTACTCAAGACCACCACCAGAATATCCTACTCCCCAATTCGAAACTAAGGCGACAGCCTGCTTAGTTTTACTCAATGGATATAATGCTGGATATATATAAACACCGTTATCATTCAATTCCTCATCAGGATCAGCTCCCTCATAACTATGTTTGTAGTTACCAAATTCCCATAATCCATCTTGAATGTAAGCACCATCTACTTTTTGAATTTTGATAAATTCAAGTGAGCGGTTTGTGAAATAAAATATATTCTCTTCCCCTCCCACTTTCCAAATTTTGGCTTCACGTTCACACTTCTTTTTTAGTACGTTACATATACCCAGATATTGTTCACTCCCTTCTTTCAACTCAACTAATACGGTTGGTTTGATTACGTTTAAGGTTTCGCTCGCCATCAAAGGGAAAGAGACAACCATAAACAATAAAGCGCCTATTCTTTTCATTATATCCATCCTAACTTAAATATATCCCGTAAATCTGTTATCAATATAGTCTTATTGATATCTCAACTTCAGAATGTTTATGCTATTTTTACATATCCAATTAAGGAGCTCACATGAAAATATATACCTTTCCTAAAAGCCGTTCATTAAGAGTTTTATGGGTGTTAGAAGAACTTGGTGTATCGTCCTACGATACGATCAGAGTTGATTTACTTAATGATAATCCCAGTATTACATCTCCTCACTCTCGAGGAAAAGTCCCTTTTATGATTGATGGCGATATATCAATAGAAGAAACATCCGCGATATGTCTTTATTTATGCGAGAAATACCCAAAAAAAAGTTTTTATTCGACTGATTTAAAAGAAAGAGCAATCATCAATTCCTGGCTTAGTTTTGCGCTTACAGACTTAGAATCTCCAATCTGGAATTTACTAAAACAACTAATGTTTATCCCCGAAGAAAAACGCTCTTTAGAATTAGTGAATTATTTTAAAAAAGAATCCGAGAAAGTAATAAACCAGCTGAAATTTGATGAGAGTTTTGAGTGGATTGCAGGAAATAGCTTTACCTTAGCGGATATTTTTATGTCACATACGCTTCTTTGGGCTAAATTCGGGGGTGTCAATATAAGCCCGGCTATCAACGATTACATCAATAGAGCAACTAACCGGGTATCATATTTAAAGGCCCAAGAGAAAAACAATCAGTAAACTGACAGAAAAAATTGATACTAATGGGATTTTTCATAAAAAATAAAAAATCTCATTAAGTAGTTCCTAAATTTAATCACTTTGGTATAGGATGGTTTAACTTTAATTTATGGAGATTATTTTTGTGAAGGATAGCGCTTCGTCAGATAATAAATTTACAGAATTTAATGCCTTTAACTTAATTTCTTGGATTGCTGTTATTGGTGGGATAGTTGTTTATCTCTCAGGGCTTTGGCGTTCAGATATGCAGTTAAATGAAAAAGGGTATTATTTTGCAATACTCATTTTAGGGTTATTTTCTTCAATTTCAATACAAAAAACGGTCAGAGATAAAGCTGATAATATACCAACAACACAAGCCTATTATATTGCTTGTATCATCGCTTTTCTTTCCTCTGTAGCATTAATCGCTATTGGTTTGTTTAATGCTGACTTACTGCCAAGTGAAAAAGGATTCTATGGGATTGCTTTTTTCCTGTGTTTATTCGGCTCCATTGCTGTACAAAAGAATATCAGGGATATGGAACTGACTAAATCACCAATGAAAAAAGAATTTAATACTAAATCAATCAGTGAAGATGATTGAGGAAAAGGCCAGTATTAAGCTGTACTCAGTTTGCTGACAATAAAAGGGTTGAGACAGACTCCCTTACAAAAGTCTGTCTATACATTTCGTCTTTCAAATTGCCCTTTTTTGGCTTCTCTCTCTCACCCCCAGTCACATAGTTTATCTATGCACTATGCGCCCGGGGATTAATTTCACGCATGCCTAACATTAAACTGCCCGGAAAGAAATTTCCGTCGGGATTTTTTCTCCCTGCCAGTACATTTGAGCGGCGATATTAGCGGCAATTTCTCGGTAAATATCGGCAAATTGGCTATCAGGCTGGCTGATAACCGTAGGCTCTCCACGATCAAGGTCTTCGCGCAGTGAAATATGCAGCGGAATTTTACCTAATAACTGGCACTCATATTTTTCCGCCAGCTTTTCAGCGCCACCCGTACCAAAAATCGCTTCATGGTGCCCACAGTTATTACAGATGTGTGTGCTCATATTTTCAATAATACCTAACACAGGCACACTAACTTTCTGGAACATCACAATCCCTTTCATGGCATCAATCAGGGCGATATCCTGTGGAGTGGTAACTACTAACGCGCCAGTCACCGGAATATTCTGCGATAGCGTTAACTGAATATCACCCGTTCCCGGTGGCATATCAATAACCAGATAGTCCAGATCCGGCCACAGGGTATCCTGTAACATCTGCATAAGTGCCTTACTTGCCATCGGGCCACGCCAAACCATCGCGTTATCATCGGTGACAAGATAACCAATAGAGTTTGTCGCCATACCATGCACCATAATGGGAGCCATATGCTGACCATCAGGTGAGGTAGGACGTTCTTTGGCTGTTCCAAGCATACTGGGAACTGATGGGCCGTAAATATCTGCATCCAAAATACCTACTTTTGCCCCTTCCTGTGCCAAAGCCAGGGCAAGATTCACCGCCGTGCTGGATTTTCCCACACCACCTTTTCCTGAACTGACCGCCAGAATATTACGGACTCCATTAATTCCCGGCAGGTTATTGGCCCGACGTAATGTACAGATATCATGAGAAAGCCGCCATTCGACGCTTTTTGCGCCAGTCGCATCTAATAAAGGTTGAGTAGTTTCTTCTTTCAGTACTCCAAAGGCCCGTTTCCATACGAACGGCATCATGAGTTCAATATGCAGTACTCCATCAAGCACAGTGCAATGATGCAGTGCTTTCAGAGTCATTAAATCTTGTTCTAACGTAGGATGCTTAAATGCTGCCAGTATTTTCGCAACGCTTTCTTTCAGCAGGTCAGGATTGGTCTGCTCGGGGGATTGTGAGTTCATCCCGGCTCCTTTTCATTTTCTTTTTCAACCTCAAACTGTCTGGCCATCATAACAGAAGCAAACAGCTTGCGATAAGGACACAAACAAAAGTGATGAAGTTCTCGCATTGTGCCGAAGTCTGTTAACGTTTTATGTTCATCATTGTTACTTCATTGAAGAGTTCGACTTAATAATCACCCGAGTCTCTTTCGCCCTATCCCTGCGAAGAAGTCAGGAGTTTCTTGCATTTGTTGATATTGGCATTCTTAAGCGGAGACCAAGCACACAAACTACCTGTGATAAAAAGTAAATCACGTTACATCCTTAGCTCTGGCTGTAAGTTTAACCCAAAGCACGATGAGAAACGAAAAGGTGGAGACAAAACATACTCAATGCATTCCGAATAATATTGCTTAAAATTAAGGTATTATCATGGCTGAAATATCATCGGCTCAACAAATAAACTCGTCTAAAGTAATGACTCATGTATTCTTGCCTTTTGCATTCGGGCACGGCATATCATTTCTGTTCCGAAATATAAATGCTGTCTTAACACCATTTTTGGTTTCAGCAATGTCATTGTCCGCAGGACAACTCGGAATCTTATCAAGTGCTTACTTTCTTTCATTTTCCTTAGCTCAACTGCCTGTTGGACTTGCCCTTGATCGCTATGGACCAAAAGGAGTGCAACTGTTTCTTTTAGGTATTGCCGTGGTGGGAGCGTTACTATTTGGTATTGGGCAGGACTTCACTACGTTATTACTAGCCAGGATCCTTATTGGACTGGGATTAGCAGCCTGCTTTATGGGTTCGGTCAAAGTGCTTTCCTTTTGGGTTCCTGACAATAAACTACCCTCTATTTATGGGTACCTACTGGCTGTTGGGGGATTAGGTGCCATGCTATCGACATTGCCGGTTGCCTGGCTGGTAGGTTTTATTTCCTGGCGAACGCTATTCTTTGCTATGGCTGGTGTAACTCTGATTGTTATGGTAGTTACCGCAATATGGGTTCCCAAAGACCCAATTGAACATAAAATGGTGAAGTGGCCACGGATTACCTCGCTAATTGAAGTTTGCAAAGATCACTCCTTTCGCAAAGTCATCAGTTTGTTATTACTTCCTCATACAGTTGCTTTCGGGCTACAAGGATTGTGGATGGGAAAATGGTTACAGGATGTAGGGCATTACAGTAATAAACTCACTTCGGTCTATCTGTTTATAGGAATGGGAGCAGGCGTTGTCGGCTCACTTTTTGTAGGCAATATCACTGAATGGGCCGGTAAGTTCAATATTAAACCCATGGAAGTTGGCGGAATAGGCATTTTTTTGTTTCTGGTGATACAAGTTTTATGTGCTTTAAACATCCTCCCGTTACTACCGCTACTCTCTGTCGGATTTACTTTGATAAGCGCCATTGCTGGTCTGGAATACTCTATCGTGGCACAAAGTGTATCGCCAGCGATGACCGGGCGTGCTTCTACCTGTCTTAATCTGCTGATTCTATTTGGCACTTTTCTCATACAAACTATATTCGGTGTGATCATCGGTTTTTGGCCTATAGATGCAGCCGGGCATTATCCTCAGATCGCATATCAGGTAGCATTCGGATTTATGATCCTGCTACAGATCCCGGGTTTTCTAAGATGGCTACTCAGTGTCATTCAGCGCGGCACATTTAAATCAGTCAGCATATAACTTCAAAGTAAATGAGTTCAGGATATTGTCTTGATACAGATAACTTATTCCGCATGAACCCTAACAATATACATACTGGCATGATGACTCGGTATAATCGTTTTTTAGCAAAGACAGTGATACCGGACATCATGCTGCTTAAAATCCTTCCTGAAATGTCAACCTCCCCTAGCGGCAATGCTCCTTATCAGGTAACATCAAAAGCCCTTTTTAATTTATGGAAGTCAGATCCTAACTATGTCTCAAGTCGCGAAAAAATTATTGGTGACCTGTGCGTTACCCTATGCTAACGGTCCAATTCATCTCGGTCACATTTTAGAACACATTCAGGCTGATATTTGGGTTCGTTATCATCGAATGCGCGGCAAAGAGGTTCACTTTGTCTGTGCTGACGATGCCCACGGCACACCAATCATGCTGAAAGCTCAGCAGGCCGGGATCACGCCAGAAGAAATGATCGACAAAGTGCATCTGGAGCATCAACAGGATTTTGCTGGTTTTGCGATTAGTTATGATAACTATCACTCTACGCACAGCGAAGAAAACAGAGCTCTTGCATCCGAAATTTATCTGAAACTGAAGCAAAACGGCTACATCAAAAACCGGACAATTTCTCAGCTATTCGATCCGGAAAAAAGCATGTTTCTGCCGGATCGTTTCGTTAAAGGAAGCTGTCCGAAATGTAAGTCGGAAGATCAGTATGGCGATAACTGCGAAGTGTGCGGAACGACTTATGCGCCGACAGAGTTGATCAACCCGCGTTCAGTGGTATCCGGTGCAACACCAGAAATGCGCGAGACTGAGCATTTCTTCTTCGACCTGCCTGCGTTCAGCGATATGCTGCAACAGTGGACTCGTTCCGGCACCCTGCAAGAGCAGGTAGCAAACAAAATGCAGGAATGGTTTGAATCTGGTCTGCAACAGTGGGATATCACCCGTGATGCGCCTTATTTCGGTTTTGAAATCCCTGATGAGCCGGGTAAATATTTTTATGTCTGGCTGGATGCGCCTATCGGTTATATGGGTTCATTCCAGAATCTGTGTAACAAGCGTGACGACCTGAATTTTGACGAATTCTGGAAAAAAGATTCTAAAACTGATCTGTACCACTTTATCGGTAAAGATATCGTCTATTTCCACAGTCTGTTCTGGCCTGCTATGCTGGAAGGCAGTAATTACCGTAAGCCAACTAATGTGTTTGTTCACGGTTACATTACTGTCAACGGCACAAAAATGTCGAAATCCCGCGGAACTTTCATCAAGGCGGAAACGTATCTTAAACATCTGGATGCAGATTGCCTGCGTTATTACTACGCTGCAAAACTCTCTTCCCGTATCGATGATATCGATCTGAATCTGGAAGATTTCGTTCAGCGCGTTAACAGTGACATCGTAAACAAAGTTGTTAATTTAGCTTCGCGTAACGCCGGTTTCATCAATAAACGTTTTGGTGGCAAACTGGCAGATAGGCTTGCTGATCCTGCTTTGTATCAAAAATTTGTCGATGCGGCACAGGGAATTGAAGAAGATTTCACTAATCGCGAATTTGGTAAGGCGATACGTGAAATCATGGCGCTGGCAGATCTCGCCAACCGTTATGTTGATGAACAGGCACCGTGGGTTATCGCGAAACAAGAAGGCCGCGACGCCGATCTTCAGGCTGTCTGCTCAATGGGCATCAACCTGTTCCGCGTCCTGATGACTTACCTGAAACCAATTCTTCCGGGACTGACTGAACGTGCAGAAGCATTCCTGAATACTGAACTGACTTGGGATGGAATTTCACAGCCACTGCTGAGCCATAATGTTTCACCATTTAAGGCACTGTTTAACCGTATCGAAATGGCTAAAGTTGAAGCTATGGTGGCGGATTCCACAGAAAGTATTAAGCCACAAAAAACCGTGACAGGCCCTCTGGCTGATGATCCTATTCAGGATACCATCACATTTGATGACTTCGCCAAAGTTGATATGCGTATCGCATTAATTAAACAGGCTGATTTTGTTGATGGTTCAGATAAGCTGCTGAGATTAGTTCTAGACCTTGGCGGTGAAACTCGTCAGGTCTTCTCTGGTATTCGCTCAGCGTATCCAGATCCGAAAGCACTGGAAAATCGCCTGACGGTTATGGTTGCTAACCTTGCCCCGCGTAAAATGCGTTTTGGTATTTCAGAAGGTATGGTGATGGCAGCAGGTCCCGGCGGAAAAGAAATTTTCCTGTTAAGCCCGGATAGCGGTGCCCAACCGGGTATGCAGGTTAAATAATTACCCGCATAATCTGGCGAAAAATACACAATAAAAGTAAAAATGCGGGTTTTTTAAGCCCGCATTTTTTATGTGACGTGTAGCACATTTACAATATTAGTCGTATGATAACCCTCTTTATATTGAGGAATTATATGCTATGTCTTTCCTGAACGTGTTGCTGCTCGGCTGGCAATATCTGCGCGCATTTTCATTGCTCTATTTATGCCTCATTGTCGGAAACTTCACCTCAGCACACCTCCCCTTCTCTCTTCCCGGCAGCATCATTGGCTTACTTTTTCTGTTCTGTTTACTGTCACTCCAGATTATCCCCGCTCATTGGGTAAAACCGGGCTGTAATTTATTGATGAAAAATATGACTCTGCTCTTTTTACCTATCGGGGTTGGTGTCATGCAATATTATCCACAACTCAGCCAACAGATAGTTCCGATTGCCCTTTCCTGCATTATCAGTACCGTTATTGTCATGATTACCGTCGCTTACAGTTCTCACTATATCCATCGCGAACGGAGCATTATTGGCACCCACCAGGAAGATCAACGATCACAAGAAAAACCTCTACAAAATAAACCATCACAAACAGAGCTTTCACAACAGGAAGGAAACAAAAAATGCTAAGCCATATCTGGTGGTCACTCCCATTAACTCTGTCTGTCTTTTATGTTGCCAAAAAATTAGCCGTTCGACTCAAATTCCCTATTTTCAATCCATTATTGATATCAATGGCGGTTATTATTCCTCTGCTGTTGTTAACTCACACGCCTTATCAGCACTATTTTGCCGGTAGCGAAATATTGAATGATTTATTACAACCTGCCGTTGTTGCTCTGGCCTTTCCGCTGTACGAACAACTCCACCAAATCCGGGCTCAGTGGAAATCTCTCATCAGTATCTGTTTTATCGGCAGTATCACTGCAATGATAACCGGCACAGCTATCGCTTTATGGGCAGGAGCCACACCTGAAATCGCGGCTTCAATATTACCGAAATCAGTCACAACGCCTATCGCTATGGCTGTGGCTCATTCCATTGGTGGTATTCCGGCAATCAGTGCTGCCTGTGTAATTGCTGTCGGTATTCTGGGTGCCATTTTTGGTCACAATCTGTTTAATGTATTGAAGATTAAAACTAAAGCCTCCAGAGGTCTGGCAATGGGGACAGCTTCCCATGCCGTCGGGACAGCCCGATGTGCAGAAATAGATCATGTGGAAGGGGCATATAGTTCACTGGCACTGATGACTTGCGGAGTTATTACTTCGCTGGTGGCACCGTTTTTGTTTCCTGTGCTACTACACCTGTTTAGCTAGTAATAATCATCAGAAAACTCGTTCAGATAGTAAAAATTTGACATAAGTTACTAAAATAATATTTTTGTTACAGAAATTTCATGAATTATATGGCATGCATCACATTACAAACCTGAGCACTCATCCTAGAATAACCTTTAATTAATTTGGAGATTATTTTATGCAAGCTCGTTTTCATGCTATCTGGTCAGAAATCACGCCTGAATTGCAAAAGGCGTTATTGCCCTATATTGGTAATGACGATTTTCCAGCTATGCTGACAGCAGAGCAGGTGGAGTCAATTAAGCAGACCTGTGGCCTTGATGATCATGCACTGGCACTGGCCCTGCTACCACTCGCTGCGGCCTGTGCCATTTCCCCTATCTCAAACTTTCATGTTGGTGCTATCGCACGGGGAGAGAGCGGCAACCTCTATTTTGGCGCAAATATGGAATTTACAGGTGTTGCATTGCAGCAAACTGTTCATGCCGAACAATCAGCCATCACTCATGCCTGGTTACGTGGCGAGAAGAAACTGGTATCCATCACCATTAATTACTCTCCCTGTGGTCACTGCCGACAGTTTATGAATGAATTAAACAGCGGAACACAGCTGGAAATCTGTTTACCTGATCGCCCACGCCTGACACTGGCCGATTATCTGCCAGAAGCATTTGGCCCACGTGATTTATCTGTCACTCAATTTCTGCTGGATAACACTCACCACGGCTACCAGCTCGATGCTGAAGATGAACTCGTTCTGACTGCATTAAATGCAGCGAATCAGAGCCATGCACCCTATAGCCAGTCCCACTCCGGTGTTGCCCTGATAGATGAACAAGATCGTGTTTATACTGGTCGCTATGCAGAAAATGCGGCATTTAATCCAAGCTTGCCACCTTTACAGGCAGCGCTAATATTAATGAATATGTCAGGAAGTGATTGCCATTCGATCAAGCGGGCAATACTTGTTGAGGGGCAAAATGGTCACCTGTCCCAGTGGAATGCAACCGAAGCTACTTTAAATTACCTCGGCTGCAAACAGACGGAACGCCACACATTCTGACCACCCTGCAAGGTTTTTGGGCAAAAGTGAGAAATTAAATAACATTTAATTAGCCAATTCTGTATGTTATCTCTCATTTTTGCTCATGATAAACATATTTAAGTAACATTTACTGTACTTATTTTTTTATCTTCTTAGGATCTATACACAATGGATTTCAAGATGCGTCACAGCCAACAAAGAGGCAACTTGAAAGACGAAGTATATGTAGCCGATTTTGTTATTGATTAGTCCAAAGAGTAAGCATCATGGAACTGGAACACGAAAGTAAACGTCCTCTTTATATTCCCTACGCTGGCCCCATCCTGTTGGAGTTTCCCCTGCTAAACAAAGGCAGCGCCTTTACGGAAGAAGAACGCAGCAATTTCAATCTGCATGGCTTATTGCCTCAAGCGGTTGAAACAATAGAAGAGCAGGCAGAGCGTGCCTATCGCCAATACCGCGATTTTAAAAATGACGCGGATAAACATATTTATTTGAGGAATATTCAGGATACCAACGAAACTCTTTTCTACCGGCTCCTTGACGCACACCTCAGTGAAATGATGCCTATCATTTATACACCAACCGTCGGTGAAGCGTGCGAACATTTTTCTGATATTTACCGCCGTGCCCGTGGTTTGTTCATCTCCTACCCGAACCGGGCTTATATTGATGACATGCTGCAAAATGCCACCAAACAGAATGTCAAAGTTATCGTTGTAACCGACGGTGAGCGTATTCTGGGGCTGGGTGATCAGGGAATTGGTGGCATGGGTATCCCTATCGGTAAATTATCGCTATATACCTCCTGTGGCGGGATCAGTCCTGCTTATACCCTGCCTGTCGTGCTGGATGTAGGTACAAACAATCCGCAGCGCCTGAACGACCCGCTCTATATGGGCTGGCGCCATCCGCGCATTACCGGCAAAGAATATGATGATTTCGTCGATGAATTCATTCAGGCAGTAAAACGCCGCTGGCCGAATGTTCTGTTGCAGTTCGAAGACTTTGCTCAGAACAATGCCATGCCATTGTTGACCCGCTATCGTAATGATCTTTGCTGCTTCAATGATGATATTCAGGGGACTGCTGCTGTTGCTCTTGGCAGCCTGATTGCTGCCAGCCGTGCCGCAGGCCGTCAGCTGAAAGATCAGACAGTCACCTTCCTTGGTGCGGGTTCTGCTGGCTGTGGTATTGCAGAGCAGATTATCGCTCAGATGAAATCAGAAGGTTTGAGTGATGAGCAGGCTCGTGCCCGTGTATTCATGGTCGACCGCTTCGGGTTACTCACTGATAAGCAACCGAACCTGTTAGATTTCCAAAGCGTACTGGTTCAGAAAAGCAGCACTCTGCACTCATGGGATGTCGACAAAGACAGCCTGTCATTAATGGATGTTGTCCGTAACGCCAAACCGACTGTTCTGATTGGTGTTTCTGGTCAGTCAGGCCTGTTCACTGAAGAAATTATCCGTGAAATGCATAAGCACTGTGAGCGCCCGATTGTCATGCCGTTGTCTAACCCGACATCCCGCGTAGAAGCCCGTCCGGAAGACATTATTAACTGGACGGAAGGTAAAGCGCTGGTTGCAACAGGCAGCCCATTCTCACCAGTACAGTATGAAGGTCAGGAATTCCCGATTGCCCAATGTAATAACTCCTATATCTTCCCGGGTATCGGATTAGGTGTTATTGCTTCAGGAGCCAAACGTGTAACAGATGACATGTTAATGGCAGCAAGCCGCGCATTGGCAGATTGCTCTCCTCTGGCGCAAACAGGCTCTGGCCCACTACTGCCATTGATTGATGACATTCAGGATGTTTCGCGCAAAATAGCCAAAGAAGTGGCGAAAAAAGCCCAGATTCAGGGTGTCGCAACGGTCACGTCAGAAGACGCTTTGGAAGAAGCAATTGAGCGTAATTTCTGGAAACCAGAATATCGCATCTATAAACGTACATCATTCTGATAATCTTAATGCCTGCCAGTATTTTCGGCAGGCATTTATCCCACAAAGCATATTTATATTAATGTGGTTAATCCAACACTTGCTTCAATATTCCAAGTAAAGTAGCCTTTAATGACTTGTTCATGGTTATATAAAAGGCAAAAATAATGTGGAAGCATCTAATTACCAGCCTAATCCTCATAATAGCTGTTTTTATACTATCAGCTATTATGCTTGATCGCTGGATCAGCTGGAAAACGGCTCCCTACATTTTTGATGACCTCAGACAACTTCCAGAACGAGAAGTGGGCATGGTTTTGGGTACATCCAAATATTATAAAGCCGGCGCATATAACCAATATTATTTCTACCGTATTCAGGGAGCTGTTAACGCCTATAACAGTGAAAAAGTTAAATATCTACTATTAAGCGGAGATAATGCCCAACACAGCTATAATGAACCCAATACGATGCGAAGAGATCTCATTAAAGCAGGTATTCCGGCCTCTAAAATTGTGATGGATTTTGCAGGCTTCCGGACCTTAGATTCGGTTGTCAGAACTCGAAAGGTATTTGATACCAATGACTTCACCATTATCACCCAGCGCTTCCATTGTGAACGCGCTCTCTTTATTGCGATGCACATGGGTATAGAAGCGCAATGTTATGCTGTTTCTTCCCCTAAAAATATGATGACGATACGTTTTCGTGAAGTATTTGCCCGCCTTGGCGCCTGGGCTGACCTGTATATCTTAAAACGAGAACCCCGTTTTCTGGGGCCTTTAACCCCCATTCCCAGCCAGCAGATCGCCCCTACAGGCATTGAAGGCTATCCTGCGGTATCACCAGAAGAGTTACAGGGGATGGAAACTAGGAATCGTAGCAAATAAGAGCCTATTAACGGAAAATAGGCTCTTAATCGTTTAAAATCTCTCTTGCAGTTTTCTGGTCAGTACCCGCCAGAGTTTTTCAGCAGGTCCTTGCTGATAACGTTTTAACCACCAGCAGGCAAACCCGATATTACATCCCCAAATAAAAGGGACGAATATTAACAATTCCCAGCGAGCAAATTGATTAAACAGCCCCAAATGATAAAAAAGTGTGGTGCAAATTAAAGTTTGCATTAAATAGCAGCTCAGCGCCATTCTGCCAACCTGCTGTAGCCAGAAAACTACTCGACAACGGGATATAACCGGCCAGAACCCATAAATCAGCGCCACATACGATAATGCGATAAATGGTGTCGCTAATTCAGTGATGGTCTGTCGGATAGTCCAGGCAGTGAAGTAGCTATAAGGATATAAATACAATACTGACAGGGCGAGAGAGTGAATCAACAAGCCAATGACAAACAGCCACAGAGCCGCACGACGATAGTGATGAAGGCTGTACATGCCCTTCAGCCAACCATTACGTAATAGCATTGCGCCGCAAAGCATAGTTCCAATTATCTGCCAGCTATATTGCACAATAGTCACTATCATTACACCGCTGATCTGATTGATACGGTGCTCTATCGCCACTAACCCACCATGGGTTTTCCAGTAACTTTCATGCAAAATATCCTGCTCTAACGGATGCCAGAAAGTACTGTTTTCCTCTACCGGAAATAGCCCCAATAGATAGAACATCATCAGTCCAAATAAATAAAAGACAATGCCCTGTTTGAATAAATTGGGCCACTTATTGATCCAATGTAATACCAGAAGGCCAGCCAGACCATATGACAGCAGGATATCGCCATCCCAGAGCAAAATTCCGTGCAATAAACCAATAACCGCCAGAATCACTAACCTACAACGATTCCAGTAGCAATCCCGCTGCCTCAATAATTCAAGTGATGCGCCAAATAACAGCGTTAAAATAAATAAAAATTTTCCCTGAGCAAATGTGTTCAGGGCAGACCATGTTAATACATCAGAAAACAGAACATCGGCTTTATAAAAGAGATTAGTATAAGCGGCATAGGGCAACGCAAAGCCTGAGATATTCAGTAACAATATGCCCAGAACAGCAAAACCACGCACGCTATCAAGCACTGCAATCCTGTGGCTCGCTGCTCCACTATTTAATTTACTACTTGTCATAGTAATGCAGGTTCATCACGATAAGTGCAAATGGCGCACGGCACGCAAAAATTCCTGTCGTGTATTTTGACTGGACTTAAACAAACCGCCAAGAGATGTGGTCGTTGTGGTACTGGTAGCATCACGGATACCACGCGCCTTTACACAGTAGTGCACAGCATCAATAGAAACAGCAACATTATTTGTGCCAAGCAGAGCCTGAAGTGCAATCAAAATTTGCTGAGTCAATCGTTCCTGTACCTGTGGGCGTTGCGCAAAAAACTGGACGATGCGGTTAATTTTCGATAACCCAATCACTTTATCCTTAGGAATATAAGCTACAGTGGCTTTCCCATCGATAGTCACAAAATGGTGTTCGCAAGTGCTGGTCAGTGTGATATCCCGCACTGTCACCATCTCATCGACTTTCATTTTATTTTCTATCAGCGTGATTTTCGGAAAATTCCTGTAATCCAAACCTGAAAATATTTCATCCACATACATTTTTGCAATACGACTCGGCGTATCCGCCAGACTGTCATCACTCAAATCGAGGTTTAACAGCTTCATAATTTCTGTCATGTGTTCCTCAATGCGGACTTTTCGCACTTCAGGCTCTAAAGTCTGTTCACGCAGTGGGGTTTCAAGACCACGCTCAACCAGTGCCGAATGCACCAGCGCGGCTTCTGTACTTAAGGATGACATCGAATTCTCCAAAGATAATACTTCCATTACATGATATCCATTGATGGGACATTTGCTCATATTGTTACCACGAACAACTATATCAACATTGAATATTGAATAGCTATACCTGCCAACATTCAAATTGTAGCCTGACAGGCTATATACTGACCCCCATCAGGGCAGGCGCACAATATACCTGCACAGTACCAATGCGCCAAATCAGGATTATTTATAAGAGGTTTTATTGCGATTAAATACCAGCAATCCCGCAATAACCAAGCCAATAAATGCAATATAGAGCGCCGGTTCCAATTTACCGGTCAGCCAAGTCGAAATAGCTGATAGCATCGGCCCGACCAATTGCCCCAGCGCATAACCGGTGGTTAATAGCCCGGCCATATAATGAGTATGGCTGGGAGCCAGTTCGCGCCCATACAACAATGCCAGCTGCACCACACACATAAAACCACCTCCCACCAGAAATGCGCCGATAACAAGGCCACTGATTCCGGGTACAACTTCTGCTACCAATATACCCAGTGCCTGAAGCCAGAGTGTGATAGCCAGACGAATTTGTGCTGTTGAAATATGACGCAACAGAATTCCCATCGCAATACCGATGACAGATGCTCCTCCGAATATCGGCCAGACAAACTGTGCAAACAAGCTACCGGGAAAACGTTCTGAAGCCATTTGAGAAAGAAATGTGGCGGGTAGAATATAGCCAAATCCGGCAAGGGTGTAACTCCATACCAACCGCTTAATTTCAGGAGTTAAAGCAAGTTTTTGCATTGCAGTTTGTGGTCGATGTAATTCTCCCCGGCGTGGTAAATAGCGACTGGCATAAACACTACACAATAGCGCCAGAATGCCATAAATAACCCATGCCTGAGCCGCATTCATATCCCACGATTGAATCCCAACCGCCAGCACTCCGCTGACCAGAATACCAATCCCGGTTCCGGCAAAGACCGCGGCACTTAACCCCGGGCGATTCAGCTTTGCCAGTTCATCGTTTGACCATGCAGCAACCAATACCAATGTCCAGCCACTCGCCCAGCCAATAAAAAAGCGGGCAATGCTGTGTAATAGCGGGCCGTCGAGCAGGGCTGACAGAAGTGTAATAATGACTGCCCCCCATAAACCTGCCCACAAACGATATTCCACAAACCGTTTCGCCCGCATCGCATCGTAAGAACCGGCAAAATAGCCAAGGTAATTAAATGCCGCCACAATCCCGGCTTCCGTCAGCGTGAATTGTGATTCAGCAATCATCAGTGGAACTTGTGGCGTGAAGGTAAAGCGCCCTATTCCCATCGCAACAACTAAAGCAAGAAAGCTGCTCAATGCGATTTGAATAGCCAGATAGTTACTATTATCAGATGTTGTAATTTGGTTACTCATAGTGATTAAATTTTCATGTAATCGTTTGTTTTAATTGTCGTAATTTAGTTATAGCAAATCATGGATATGATATACATCTTTTATTAGTCAATCCGCACCGCTTTCTTTTATCCTTCAAGCAGTAATCTGGAATCTATTCGGTATAACAATTTCCCATTAAAAGGATCTTTGCCATAATGCCACCATGCTATTTGCCGCACATTGGGAGTTATCATGGATCATTGTTATACCTCAGGCTTAATTTCACTCGAACAGGCGTTAGAAAAACTACTGTCCCAGACCGCCCCTCTCTCCGAAACCGAAACAATCAGCCTGATACACTCAGCAGGCCGCATTACTGCCACAGATATTATTTCCCCAATTAATGTTCCACCGTTTGATAACTCAGCGATGGATGGCTATGCCATTCGCCTTGCCGATTTGAACGAAACACAGGCGTTACCGCAAGCCGGGAAAGCGCTGGCTGGTGTTCCATTTCAGGGGGAATGGCCCGCAGGTACCTGCATCCGCATTATGACTGGCGCCCCCATCCCCACAGGTACAGATGCCGTTGTTATGCAAGAGCACACAGAAACAACGGAAACAGGCATCCGGTTTACACATCCAGTTCGTCAGGGGCAGAACATCCGCACTATTGGCGAAGATATTGCCCAAAATACAGCAGTCCTGCCACAAGGCATTAAATTATCTACAGCACAATTGCCTCTGCTTGCCTCGCTGGGGATTGCAAAGGTTGAAGTGTTCCGCAAATTAAAAGTTGCTGTTTTTTCTACCGGCGATGAACTACAAGCCATTGGTGAGCCACTACAAACCGGGCAAATTTATGACACAAACCGTTTTGCCGTTCGCCTGATGCTGGAAAAACTGGATTGTGAAGTTATCGACCTCGGTGTCATTCCGGATGATCCTGATGCCCTGCGCCACGCTTTTATTCAGGCTAACGACCTTGCTGATCTGGTTATCAGCAGTGGTGGGGTTTCCGTTGGTGAAGCCGATTACACTAAACAGATTCTGGATGAGATGGGCCAGATTAGCTTCTGGAAATTAGCCATTAAACCCGGTAAACCTTTTGCTTTCGGCAAGCTGGAAAAAGCGTGGTTTTGTGGCCTGCCGGGCAACCCGGTATCCGCGGTTCTGACCTTCTATCAGTTAGTACAGCCTCTGATTGCACACTTGTCCGGCTTCAGTTCATGGCTGCCCCCTCTTCGGCTTAATGCCAAAGCGGTTACACCGCTGAAAAAATCGCCCGGCAGATTGGATTTCCAACGCGGGATAGCGGTATTAAATGAACAGGGTGAATTAGAAGTAAAAACAACCGGTCATCAGGGTTCCCATATTTTCAGTTCATATAGTCTCGGCAATTGTTTTATTGTACTTGAACGGGAACGCGGCTCTGTTGCAGCGGGGGAAACAGTACAGATAGAATTTTTCAACCAGCTGCTGAAAAATCAATAAATGATTAAAGAAATGATTAGTGAACTCACAGATAAAGAAATGCTTCGTTACAATCGGCAGATTGTCCTGCGGGGTTTCGATTTTGACGGTCAGGAAAAATTAAAATCATCCAACGTGCTGATAGTCGGCTTGGGGGGGCTCGGCTGTGCCGCTTCCCAATATCTGGCCGCAGCGGGGATTGGAACAATCACATTATTGGATTTTGATACCGTTTCCCTGTCTAATTTACAGCGCCAGATCCTGCATCGTGATGAGCGTATTGGTATGGCTAAGGTTCATTCCGCTGCGCTGACGCTGCGGGAGATAAACCCGCATATTACTGTCCGTCCCGTTGAAGGATTATTAGATGATCCAGCTCTAAGCGAACTGATTATCCAGCATGATATTGTGCTGGATTGTACCGACAATGTTGCCATTCGCGAACAGCTTAATCGTTTATGTTATCGGCATAAAACGGCTTTAGTTTCCGGGGCTGCCATACGGATGGAAGGACAATTGTCAGTCTTTACCTATCATGAGAAAGAACCCTGTTACCGTTGTCTGAGCCGATTATTCGGTGAAAATAGCCTGACTTGTGTCGAAGCGGGTGTAATGGCACCACTTGTGGGTACAATTGGCTCATTACAGGCTATGGAGGCAATTAAGCTGCTGACTCAATACGGGAAAGTTGCTCGAAGCAGAGTTATACTGTTTGATGCGATGACAATGCAGTTTCGCGAAATAAAACTGCCTAAAGATACGCAATGTGAAGTGTGCGGCAGTAAATAAGGATTGACCCCGTTAAACGGGGTCATCTGATAAGCAGGATTATTGCGCAATTCCCTGACTTCTCAGATACTCATCATAAGTACCTTTAAAATCAACGACCTTATCAGATTTTATTTCCAGAATACGGCTGGCTAATGAGCTGACAAAAGCACGGTCATGAGAAACAAAAATCAGCGTACCTTCATAAAGCTCCAGTGACAGGTTCAGTGATTCGATAGATTCCATGTCCAAGTGGTTGGTCGGTTCATCCATAACCAGAATATTTGGCTTTTGCATCATCAGCTTGCCAAACAACATCCGGCCTTTTTCACCACCGGATAAAACTCCGACTTTCTTCCTGATATCATCCTGATTGAACAATAAGCGCCCCAGTACACTGCGTACTGCCTGCTCATCATCACCTTCACGTCTCCACTGGCTCATCCATTCAAACACAGTCAGGTTACCATCAAAATCACTGGCATGATCCTGTGCATAATAGCCAATAGTACTATTTTCAGACCATTTAACCGTACCGCTGGTTGGTTCAGTTTCGCCGATCAGTGTTTTCAGCAGTGTCGTTTTACCGATACCATTCTCACCAATCACCGCCATTTTTTCGCCAACTTCCATCAGCAGGTTCAGGTTTTTAAACAGCGGGCCATTGTCATAACCTTTCGTCAGACCTTCTAGCTCCAGTGCATTACGGAACAGTTTTTTCTCTTGATCAAAACGAATATAGGGGTTCTGACGGCTGGAAGCCTTCACTTCTTCTAACTGAATTTTGTCAATCTGACGGGCACGTGAAGTTGCCTGTTTGGATTTAGACGCATTAGCGCTGAAGCGGCTGACAAACGACTGCAATTCTACAATCTGCGCTTTCTTCTTAGCATTATCTGCCA
This sequence comes from Xenorhabdus sp. KJ12.1, assembly GCF_963876495.1. NCBI lineage: Bacteria > Pseudomonadati > Pseudomonadota > Gammaproteobacteria > Enterobacterales > Morganellaceae > Xenorhabdus > Xenorhabdus sp. KJ12.1. Next base: position 162,689 of record NZ_CAWNQH010000105.1, on the reverse strand, counting down.
ACAGACGTTCGCGTGCCTGAGTTGCCGCCACCATATACTCATCATAATTACCCGGGAACTGGCGCAGTTCACCGTAATCCAAATCAGCCATATGCGTACATACAGTGTTCAGAAAGTGACGGTCATGGGAAATAATAATCATGGTACTATTGCGATCATTCAGTACTTGTTCCAGCCAGCGGATAGTATCAATATCCAGGTTGTTGGTTGGCTCATCAAGTAACAGAACATCAGGATCAGAAAACAGCGCCTGAGCCAGCAGGACACGCAATTTCCAGCCCGGAGCAACTGAACTCATCAAACCATAGTGCTGCTCTACCGGAATACCCACACCAAGTAATAATTCACCGGCACGGGCTTCTGCGCTGTAGCCATCCATTTCACCATAAGCAACTTCCAAATCAGCAACACGATAGCCGTCTTCTTCGCTCATTTCTGCCATGGCATAAATACGGTCACGTTCCTGTTTCACTTCCCACAACTCTGTGTGGCCCATGATAACTGTATCCAGTACCGTATATTCTTCAAAGGCAAACTGATCCTGACGTAATTTACCCAAACGCTCATTCGGATCGAGGCTGACATTACCGGAGGTCGGAGCTAAGTCTCCTCCCAAAATTTTCATAAAGGTTGACTTACCCGCACCATTGGCACCAATCAGACCATAGCGGTTGCCGTTACCGAATTTAACAGAAATGTTTTCAAACAGAGGCTTACTGCCAAACTGCATAGTGATGTTGTTTGTACTTAACACAACTTTTGCTCTTAAAGTGAATAAAAAGGGAATTTGGAAAAATCGATAGTTGCCTATTATGCCACAATAAGAAAAAAGTATCGCCAGAATGCTTCTACAGCGCGCGTCAAAATCCATAATCTGAGCATTTCTATATCCAGCATAGGATATCAGGAATAAATTTTCCTAATGTAACAATATAAATTATCGTCCATAAAGACATAGAATAAGCAAAAAGGCTATTATAAAATCGAACGGATATTGGCTATTCATAGATAAATATACCGGAAAAATAAAATGCAGAAAATCAGATGGGGTATTATTGGTTGTGGTAATGTAACAGAAGTAAAAAGTGGCCCCGCTTTTTATAAACTGGAAAATTCAGAATTAATTGCTGTCATGCGCCGAAATTCAGACTTAGCAAAATATTTTGCCATCTAGCATATTGTCATTCAATTACGGAGTCATAAATATGAAAATATTAGTGATAGGAGCAACAGGAAATATAGGAAAACACATTATCAGTAACATTAAAAAATACCATCCTTTGTTGGCTGATAACCCTACAGAGCTTGAGATTATTCAAGCCAGCCGTAACTCACCTGAATATTCGCTTGATGTGTTTGATAATCAACAATTAGATAATTTTTTATCTAAAAATAAAATGTTTGAAGCTATTATATGTGCATTTGGTAAAACCAACTGGACGAAGCCAGAAAGCCTGCGTGATTATGAGGAAAGCATCAAGAATAAAGCATTCGGTCAGATTAATGTTGCACTCCAAGCCTTAAAATACATTAAACCCGGTGGTTCAATTACTTTAACATCAGGTATTGTCGGCAAAATAATGTCACCTAATGGTTCTCAAACTGCCGTAACCAATGGGGCTATTGAAGCTTTTGTCCGCTCAGCAGCTACTGAAATCACAGATGCCCGAATTAACGTAGTCAGCCCCAAATTATTGGATGAATCATTTACCAATTACGCCAAATTTTTCCCCGGGCAGGAGACCTGTACAGGTGAACAAATAGCGAAAGGCTATATACGCAGTATTTATGGCCAAGAAACAGGTGTGGTAATTGAAATATAGGTGTGAAATATAAATTCCGGGTGATTAGCGATTATAAAAATCGCTAATCACATTTTCTTTTTAAACACTTTTCAACATTAAGCCGCATCAAGTTTTTCATTTTTACCGATTATTATTCCCAAAATCCCTTGGATTGCCAGAACAAGGAAAAGCAACCACAGAACAAGAGTCCAGGAAGAGGTAAAATCATGAATATAACCAGAAATAAGTGGCCCACAAAATGCAATCAAATAACCGATTGATTGCATCATTGAGTTTGCTTTCGTAATATTAGTCGTATGATTAAAACGCAGCAGTGGTAACAAGAATGCAACTCCGGTACAAATACCTGCCCCAATCCCCATGATCATGACAGCAACAGGAATTAAATGTTTTTGACCATAAATAAATAAAATAATCCCCAGCATGCCAATAATAGGGTTAATAACAAACATGAATTCTTGTCTTTTTATTTTATAGATATAAAAGGCAGTCAATGTCGCAAAAGGTATTGCTACTAATGAGAATAGCGCAGCATAAGATGCTGCCTCAGTCTGGCTCATTCCATAAGAACTGATAATTTCGGGGAACCAGGCAGTAATAATATAAAAGTTAAACGATAACACAGAGAAATAAACAGCCATCATCCAGCATGAAATGCTTGACCACGGGTTAATCACCTTCACAGGTTTATCGTCATAATCATTACGGGCATTTGGGTTACTAACTGAATTTTTTTGTTTTCTATCGGAAAAGAACAGAATAAGGAGCACTGAAAATATGGGAATTAGTACCCAAATCCAGGAAACTTCATTCCAGGAAAAACCCAGCATATGCTTAATCGGTAACGTCAGACCGGTCGCCATTGCCGGCCCCAGATACAAAGATGCCGTATAGGATGACGACAGAAGAGCAACCCTGTTACTACCCAGACTTTTAAAGAATGAAGGTAATGCAATATTTCCCAGTGCAATGGCAAACCCAAACATAACGGTAGAAGCCAACAACAATATCAGAGAACTATTTAACCTTAGAATGTAAGCAACAATAGCAACCACAAATGTCATTAATAAGGTTTTATACAACCCTATTCTTCTTTCAAAATAAGGTGTTAAAGGAGAAAAAAAGAAAAAACACAGCGGTGACAGCGATGTTATTAAACCAAAGGTAGAATAGTTTATGTTTAAATCGTCAATAATTTCCTGAGACATTGGCGGGATATAAGATATTGGTACTCTCAACCCCAATCCCGCAATCATGATAAAGAGCAATAATTTGAAGATAAAGCTATTATTAAAGTGTTTCCCTATATTCATTATTTCACCACAGAAGTTTGAAGGCTTATCGTATTTTTAATTAAAAAGTTTCAGGATATACGAAATAAACTTACTGCATAACTAGTTTTAAATTCTGGCAGACAAACCTTCATTTAGCAAGCGTCCAGAGAATTATCTATACTCAATGGATTTCAATATGCATCGTGGCGGCAAAGGAACTCATTCTCGGGAGCATAGACAACTATGTGACCGAGAATGAATGAGTGCGGCCAACAAAGAGGCAACTTGAAAGACGAAGGGTATATAACTTCCACTACAAATTTTCATTATAAGATAACTCTCTGTTCATTTTTAAAGAGAAGTTCACAGTTAACAAATTTTATTTTCTATAATAATTTCTGCCAACATCTCCTCATACTCTTCACAATAACCTACTTCGGTAAAACCAAAACGCTGATAAAACTGGCTATGACGTTGACTTGTTTCATCATAACAGACAGATATTTTGTAGCAATCAGCATATTGCTTCATTTCATCCAGTAATAATTTCATCGCAAGACTGCCAATTCCTTTATTCTGATGAGATTTGTCAATCATCATCCGATAAAGATTATACTCATTTGGCTTTCCTTCATTAACACAACGTTCATACATACATAGCAAAACCGATAATTTCTTCACCAAGACAAATTGCTCTTGGCCTACAGTATTGATTAAACTTTGATTCTGCAATTGACTCTGAATTTGGTGCAACAAACTGCTCCTGTCCAGATTCAACTTCGAGAGACATCACTTCTCGATAATTATTTTTATCTATATCTACTAAAGAAATCTTCACATTTAACTCCATAATCACAATGTAATAGCCATTAATTTATTGATTTCTTTATAACCTTCTCTTTCATAAAATTTTGTTGCCGAAATATTTTCAGATAAAACAGTCAGCTCCAAATGAGTAAAATTATTTTCCTTCGCCCACTTTTTCATTTCCGCTAATAATTCCTGACCAATACCCTGACCTCTCACATCTGGGCTGACAAATAAATCAATAACATAACCATATTCCCTTTGAACAAGGCAATTAAATGGTGGTGTCTGCTTTTTTTGTGCGATGCAAAAACCTTTTATATTTCCACTATTATCGTCTGCTACTAATAAATTAAAGTTATCATCACTAAGAGTGGAAATAATAAATGCCCTGTCCTGTTCAACCTTTTTCAGCCTTTCAGGCTGCAACTCAGCCATTTCTCTGAATAATGTTGTATAAAGTAATAAAATAGCATCAAGCTCCTGCCCAGAAGCTGCTCTGATTAACATATCATTTCTCCTGAAAATCATGGTCTATTTATATTTAAGGAATAGCATAATAATCAAAGACGATAAAACCATCAACGAATTCTACCACTCTGCTTTTATACGAGGATATCGCTTTCATAATATGTGGATTAAGAGGAATTAATAACTATACTTCATGCTTATTCTTTTACACGTCAGCCTAGCGCTCATAAGACATAATCATGTTGTATTCTGTCTATTTCACTGCGAAGATGGCACTTCTAAAATAACATGTTGTAATTGAGGTTTTCTGTAAATGTCCTTTTCTAAACATCGGGCTGCATCATTTTCTCTGCTTCCGATATTTTTATTATTAATTTCAATGACATCAATTCAGGCTGGTGCATCATTAGCTAAAACAGTATTTCATGTCATTGGTGCGCCTGGTGTGACTGCTCTGAGACTTGCGCTGGGAACCATCATTTTATTCCTGATTTTTAAACCCTGGCGTCTGAAATTTACGCGTTCATCTCTCACTCCTCTTCTTGCTTACGGCATTTCACTCGGTGGAATGAATTATCTGTTTTACATGGCATTATCCAAAATTCCCCTTGGTATTGCCGTTGCACTTGAATTTACCGGCCCACTGGCTGTCGCTATGTTTTCCTCACGCCGTCCCGTGGATTTTCTTTGGATCGTATTGGTTATTGCCGGATTAGGTTTTCTGTTACCTATCGGTGATAACGTCAGTACTCTTGATCCTGTCGGCATTTTATATGCACTGGGAGCGGGCGTTTTCTGGGCACTTTATATTATCTTTGGCCAACGGGCTGGGGCAGGTTATGGTGCAGCTACAGTTTCTATCGGCTCATTAATTGCTGCTGTTATTTTTTTTCCGGTGGGATTAATCCAAACCGGCCCGGCACTTCTGTTTGATGCCTCATTACTGCCTATTGCTCTGGGCATCGCTATCTTATCGACTGCACTTCCCTATACATTGGAAATGATCGCCCTTACACGTTTGCCAGCCAAAACATTCGGTACGTTAATGAGTCTGGAACCAGCATTAGGTGCCTTATCCGGTATCATTTTCCTGAATGAGCATTTAACCACAACACAGTGGCTCGCCCTTCTATGCATCATTTGTGCTTCAATTGGCTCTACTACAACCATGAAACAGAAAACTAAACTAGAAAAAGTTGAATAAAAACGCAAGATTATAGGAAACCACCTATGAAAACCGAAAGGTACTGACACCTTTCGGTTTTGACTATTACCAAGATTAATTACCGATGTTTTTATTAGCTATCAATTCGATAGCATAAAACGATATGACGTCTGCTCAATGTTCAGCTACTTTTAATATATCCCATGTCATTAGTTTAAATTAAGGGAGCATTACAAATGAGTACTGCAAAATTTGTCAGAAAAAGTTCCTCCAAACTGATTTATACCCGTAATAATATCAGTGAGGGAGTGAAACAAAGTTCAATTTATGCACTAAATCATATGGTCATCCAGTTTACTGACCTGTCTCTGATGACTAAGCAGGCACACTGGAATATCCGTGGTAGAAACTTCATCGCCATCCATAAAATGCTGGATGACTTCCGTACTACACTCGTTGATCATCTCGATACCTTTGCCGAGCGTGTCGTGCAGCTAGGTGGAGTGGCATTAGGTACACTTCAGGAAGTTCACAAAGGAACTCAGCTGGAAAGTTACCCAACGGGTATTCACGATGTACAGGATCACTTAAAAGCACTGGCTGATCGTTATGCTATTGTTGCTAATGATATCCGTCAGGCTATTGGTGATGCGGAAGACGAAGATACAGCAGATATGTTCACAGCAGCTTCCCGTGACCTCGATAAGTTTTTATGGTTTCTTGAAGCCAATATTGAGCACTAAGATAAAAACACCATCATCATACACACTGGATTTCAAGATACATCGCTGCCGCAAGGAAGTTCATCCCCAGGAGCATAGAGCTATGTAACTGGGGTGAACGAGCGCAGCCACCAAAGAGAGAATTTGAAAGACAAAGTGTATAGGCCGTTATTACGGCCTTTTTTATTATAAAAAACATCTAAAATAGAAGTTATAACCTAAAAAATCAGACTAACCTTTAAAAAATTCATTTTTCTCTCTATAATCCCGTCTGCTTTAAAAATAAACATGAGGACAATATACAATGGATATCGAAGTTAAAGATTCCAACGGTGCCCTGCTGAATGATGGTGATTCAGTACAAGTTATCAAAGATCTGAAAGTTAAAGGCACCTCTAAGACGCTGAAACGTGGCACATTAATTAAAAATATTCGCCTTACCCACCGTGAAGACGAAATCGAATGTAATGCTGATAAAATCAAAGGGTTAGTACTGAAAACCTGTTTCCTGAAAAAAATCGGATAAATAACAGTTATCAGCCTAACTTTGCCTTAAGGATAAATAATATTAACTTTTATATTATTTATCCTTTTTTCATTTTCAGTAATATTTCTTCCGAAGGTATATCTGGTTGTTCAATCGGAAAAACAGGCAATGCCCCCAACAAACGGGAACCATAACGCTTGGTCAGCAACCTTTTGTCATAAATTACCACATCACCATGGCACTCATGACTGCGTATAAGTCTTCCCACTTGTTGAATAAGACTGAAAGAAGCACTCGGCAAGCTCTGCACTTCAAAAGGATAGCGTTTCAGGGATTTAAGCCACTCACTTTCGGTGATAATGACGGGGTTTGTGACAGGCGGAAAAGCAATTTTATGGATGTGTACCTGTGAAAGGTAATTACCTTTCAAATCCAGTCCTTCAGCAAAAGACTGCAATCCAACCAGAACACTGGGCTGCCCTTCGTCAATACGTTTGCAATGGGTTTCCACCAGCCGATATCGTGGTTGATCCCCCTGCACCAGTAACATCAGCCGTAAATCTTTTACAAATTGGAGAAAACCCTCCATCGCACGTTGGCTGCTAAACAGCACTAACATTCCCTGATGAGCACCCAACAGTATTTGCGAACGGAAATAACGCGCCATTTCCTCAAGGTGTTGCATTTCATTATGGATTGTAGGCTCCAGCGTCATTCGCGGAATAATCAGACGCCCTTGGCGAACATGTTCAAAAGGGGAAGCCAAAGTAACAAAACGGTCATCATAATTTTCATGCAGTCCCGTCAGCTCCTGAATACGGGAAAAGCTGCTAAGAGAGCGCAATGTCGCGGATGTTACGACAATATGAGGAATGTTTCGCCACAATAACTGAGTTAATTGTTCACTGACCCGAATCCCCGCGCAGTGAAAGTAAAGATGTGACTGATTCTTCTCATAACGGCGTGTCAGCCACTTTGAGATAGGAGCATGGGAAGATTCTTCCTGCGAAGCCAGACGCCACAGCTTTGCCATATTTTCGAAATAACCCAGTGTCCTGCTAGTCAGCAAGATAGCGCGATGCAACCTGACAATATCCTGTTTCGCAGTTTGATCGGTAAGATCATTTAGAATCGCTTCAGATAAGCTACGTAGGCCATCAGTCAGTTTAAATAGTGTCTGACAGCACAGCAGTAAATTATCCGGTAATTTTCCCAGTTCAAACAAGTATTCTTCTGCATCCCCTCGTTCGGGCAATAATGCCTGTGTGATATCAGCCAGCTCCCTGAAACACTCGCGGATTTTTTCACAATAAGCCTGCAAACGGTTTATTTCAACCAAAGCAGGCGGTTTTGCCGGACGGAACTGAAGCAAATATTGCTCGACATGACGGACAAAGGAATCCAACTGCCCATTCAACTGAAATAGCGTAATCTCTCCTTCCACCTCCAGTGAATCCCTTGCAACATCCGGGATATGATGACCTTCATCCAGAACCAGTAACATATTTTTAGCTTCCGGCAGGACGGATTCACTTTCCAATGCCGCCATCACCAAAGAATGATTGGCAACGACAACATCAGCATCTTCAATCTCCCTTCGGGCCAGAAAGAATGGACAACGATGATAAAACTGACAGTTACGGGCCAGACAGTTCATCTTATCAGTACTGACCTTTGACCATAGCGAATCCGACAATGCCAGTTGATGATGATCCCGCAAACCATCCCAGCCAAAAGTAGAGTAATCATTGCGTAACCTGCGACACAGTTCTCGTTCTTCACTATTCGCAACAGCAGTCTGATCTTCCACCAGCAGCATTAAATCAATTTGCTCCCCCTCAGCGGCACAAATAGCTTCCAGATTACGCGGACAAACATAACGTGCGCGACCAAAAGCCCCGGTGAATTTCAAATCCGGGATGATTTTTCGTAATAGCGGTAGATCCTTACTGTAAATCTGATCCTGTAAAGCCACATTAGCAGTACTCACGACTAATGGCTTCTGCTCAGCCCGACTGACGGCAATCCCAGGAATAAGGTAGGATAATGTTTTTCCTACTCCGGTGGGCGCTTCTATGACCAAATGCCGCCCTTCATCATCTGCCAGTGTTTTCGCCACTTCTGCAATCATCTGACGTTGGGGAGCCCTTGGAATGAAGCCATCGATGTGGGTAGATAACGCCTTATACCATTGACTGATTTGATTTTTTATTGAACTGGAAAGTGCCATATATTTTGCTGCATGAGAATTATCACCCCATTCTCCCACAGAGTTACCCTCAGATCAGCCTGATATCGCGATTATTGGGAACAGCTTTCCAGCTTTTTTACAGAAAAAACCAGAAAGTCGCTTATTGCTTGTCTGGAGTGTAGAAGCCGATATACTTCTATACCCGTTGTCTTTCAAGTTGTCTCTTTGTTATTGGCGGCGATGCAACTGGAAATCCATTGGGTATAACCTTCTACATGACTAAGAATTTTATCGAGAACAAAGATGAAAAAGATCCTGCTTGTTATTATCGTACTATTCACCCTCGGTTCTATCGGAGGCATTATTTTAGCAGGAATGAACATGTATAACCGTTCAACCGCCTCAGCAGAAGAGACACAACAAGTACAGCAAGAAACGGTACATCAGGAAAACGTACAATCCGGGCAACAGTAATAGCCGATATACCCTCAGACTTATTGCAGTACCCAATTTAGTAGTATAACGCACGGAATATCCAATGACGGGGAAGCTTATGAACAGTCAATATTTTGTTACTCCACAATGGCTAAGCGAACATCTCAATGATGAGAATATTGTTGTTATTGATGCCAGTGCTCCCATGCCAACTGAATCCATTGATTATCAGCAGAAATGGCTGGAGAAACATATACCGGGTTCCGGCTTTTTTGATCTTGATAAAATAGCCGACCTTCAGAGTCCATTACCACATATGCTCCCTGCTCCGGAAACTTTCCAAAAAGCCGTTAGCGAAATGGGAATCAGTGAAAATCACCTGATCGTCATTTACGATCAGGGAAATATGTTTTCTGCACCACGGGCATGGTGGACATTTAAAACTTTTGGCGCAAAAAACATCCGTATTCTTGAAGGTGGTTTACAAGGCTGGCAACGGGCTGGTTACCCAACTGAATCGGGAGCAGTCAGCCACCATGCGCAGGTATTCAATATCCATTTTTCTCCCGAACATGTCATTTCCCGGCAGCAGATCCTTGATATTCTCCATAATGAGGAGGAAAAAACACAAGTGGTCGATGCCAGATCAGTAGAGCGTTTTCAGGCCAGAGCACCTGAGCCACGCCCGGGTTTAAGAATGGGCCATGTTCCCGGTTCAAAAAATGTCCCGTGGACAGCGCTACTTGAAAATGGACATTACAAATCTCCGGATGAAATTAAACTTATCTTTAAACAACAAGGTGTCGATTTGGATCAACCCATTATCACTAGTTGTGGCTCCGGGATGACAGCAGCCGTTTTAATACTGGGGCTTGATATAATTGGTCATAAAAAAATAGCATTATACGATGGTTCATGGGCTGAATGGGGAGCTGATGATAATCTCCCATTAGAGAAATAATAATATACTTGAGTGGTTGAGCTGTTTCACACTGGTAAAAATAATTTAAAAGATAAAAGTTATATAAACAATGGATTTCAAGATGCGTCGCGGCGGCAAGGGAGTTAATCCCCAGGAGCATAGATAAACCGTATGTTTATAAAAACGGAGACCGGAGTGAGTGAGCGCAGCTAACAAAGAGGCAACTTGAAAGACGAAGTGTATAAAGGGCATCAAATTATCATGCCCTTTTTCTATCACTCATCTTAAATCTATTATTAAGATTAATAAGTACCATTAAATTAATTAGAAACTTTGTGATATATAAACAGGACAACCAGTGCACCAATAACAGCAATGGCAAAACTTCCCAAATTAAATCCATCTACTTTTCCCATGCCAAAAAATGTACTTATATAGCCCCCGACAACTGCACCAATAATCCCTAAAATCACCGTCATAATGATACCGCTGCTATTATCACCCGGCATAATCCACTTCGCTATGATCCCGGCAATTAAACCGAAGATAATCCATGACAGAATACCCATACTCAACCCCCTGATTTTATTAAATATACCATTTTATCTCAAACCACCTCTTTTTGGCTGGCTTCATTTTCCCTGACCGCATAATTATCTATGCTCTCGGGAATAAATGCCCTTGACGCCGCGATGCAGCTCGAAACTCTGGGTATATTGGGTATCAATAAGAGCTAACGCCCTGATGAGATTTTACTGAGAATGTCTTAACTGCATGCCCTAATTTAAGACACTAACTAAAAAAATTGCAAATAGTAGAAAGCTGTCAGTTTATGAATAATCATAAGGAATGATAGGGTTCAGTTAAATAAAAATATGTCGTTAATTAATTTAATATCATTGTTTTTTTTGATTAATTAAACATTTCCTCAGATATTTAAAAATCGAATTAATCGAAAAATAGTCCGGACATTATAATTATATGAATTCTATATACCCGATAAAAAAACAATGTGCGGATGCCATCGGAGTAGGCAAATATAGCCACTCATCCTCGGTATGTGGTTATGAATATAGAATCGTCAGTTTTTTGCAGGATTACTGAGAGGCTCCTGCCTCTCACCAGAGGCCAGCTTTTGGCTGGACAAATTCATTCATGACGAATTTGTCATTCCTTCGCCACTACAACATAGCTTGCAATTCGTTGGTATATTTCAATTATTTTGCCATATCCAATGCTTGTGCAAGATCTGCAATAATGTCATCACTATGCTCAATGCCGATAGATAAACGGATCAAATCTCGTGATGCGCCGGCTTTTATCAACTCTTCTTCATTTAATTGACGATGAGTTGTAGACGCCGGATGACAAGCCAATGATTTAGCATCACCAATATTAACCAAACGTGTAATCAGTTGCAGAGCATCAATAAAACGTGTCGCTGCTTTTTCCTCTCCCTTAATACCGAAAGATAAAATAGCAGAAGGTTTCCCTCCCATATAACGTACAGCCAAATCATATTCAGGGTGTGTCGGTAGCCCGGCGTATTTAACCCAGGATACCAAAGGATGTTGTTCCAGATATTGAGCAACTTTCAAGGCATTTTCAGTATGACGTTCCATACGAAGAGCGAGTGTTTCAAGGCCCTGTAGAATCAAAAAGGCATTAAAAGGGGAAAGGGACGCACCAGTACTACGCAGCTGCCCAACACGACAACGGGCAATAAATGCTGCTACACCAAAATGTTCGAGATAATTTATACCATGATAGGCAGGATCTGGCGTATTCAAAACAGCAAAACGATCCTTATAGTCTGCCCAAGGAAAATTGCCCGAATCAATCACTATTCCACCAATAGAATTTCCATGACCACCAATATACTTGGTCAGGGAATGTACGATAATATCGGCACCATGTTCAAACGGACGACACAAGTAAGGTGTTGCAACGGTATTATCGGCAATAAGTGGAATACCGTGCCGATGAGCAATATCAGCGAATGCACGGATATCAATAATATTCCCGCTTGGATTACAGATCGTTTCACAAAAAACGGCTTTGGTTCTTTCATCAATCATCGATTCAAGAGCTGCAAGATCGTCATGATCAACAAAACGGACTTCAATCCCAATATTTGGGAAATTATGTGTCATTAAGTTATAAGTTCCGCCATACAATTTTGCTACAGAAACAATGTTATCTCCCAGGCCAGTAATTGTCTGAATAGCATAGGTGATTGCTGCCATGCCAGAGGCAACAGCAAGTGCACCCACTCCTCCTTCTAAAGCAGCAATACGTTTTTCCAGCACATCATTAGTCGGGTTCATAATGCGGGTGTAAATGTTGCCTTCAACTTTTAAATCAAATAAATCAGCGCCATGCTGTGAGTCATCAAAGGCATAGGACGTTGTTTGATAAATTGGGACTGCAACTGCTTTAGTTGTAGGATCAGGAGAGTAACCGGCATGAATGGACAGTGTTTCTAATTTCATTGGCATTTCCTTCATTGAATTACAAGTAAGGTCATAGTGAAATGGACATTTCTCAGGCCCGCTTCAGCATCCAATGATGAATAACATCAGCAAAACATGAAGAAATGTCTCACGGAACAAATGATCAAATTTGTGACAATCCAGCTGACTGATGTGGTCAATTCAGACAATTTGCTTATGAAATATTCAATATGTATACACAATATCTTTCAGGCTACATCGCGGTAGCAAGGGTGTTCATCCCCGAAAGCATAGATAACCGTCTGTCTATAAAAAAGGTGACTGGGGTGAATAAGCGCAACCAGCAAAGGCGCAACCTGAAAAACGAAGTGTATAGCATCTTTCAGAATAGAGAACAATAACGATAAAAATAACATCATTATCATTGTAGAAACTGATAGGGACCTGAGAATACGTCAACTAAACCGCTGCGTTATCAACCAAATACATGTCGTTCTCTACAACTCGAGAAATCATTTCAGCTATAGCCGATGACGTTTTTAATGCCCTGACTTGCACAAATAGCTCCTCAGCTTCACGGTATTCTCTACGTAGATAACCAAGCCATTGCTTAATACGGGCGACATGATATAAACCGGTATCTCCTTGTTTTTCCAACAGGGTGTATTTCTGTAATAGCCGGAGCACACCATGCCACGGCATTTTCGGTTCATTAAATTTAATCACCCGGCTTAAATTCGGCACATGCAGCGCACCACGGCCAATCATCACTGAATCACATCCGGTGACTTTGAGACACTCCTGTGCACTTTGCCAGTCCCATATTTCTCCATTCGCAATGACCGGTATGGCAAGGCGACGGCGGATCTCGCCAATCGCCTGCCAGTTTATGCGTTCTGCTTTATAGCCATCTTCCTTAGTACGTCCATGCACTACCAGTTCAGTTGCACCTGCCTGCTGAACAGCATCTGCAATTTCAAACTGCCGGGAATCGGAATCCCATCCCAGACGTACTTTGACTGTAACCGGCAATTCTGCCGGTACAGCTTGCCGCATGGCTTTGGCTCCTCGGTAGATAAGCTCGGGATCTTTCAGTAAAGTAGCCCCGCCGCCATTACCATTGACGGTTTTGGAAGGACAGCCACAATTTAAATCAACTCCCCACGAACCCAATTCCACCGCTCTGACTGCATTTTCAGCCAGCCATGACGGATCTTGCCCTAAAAGCTGTATCCTGACCGGTGTTCCCGATGGCGTCCTGCTCTGGCGATACAGTTCAGGACACAAACGGTAAAAAGACCTTACCGGCAATAAGCTATCCACGATCCGCAGGAATTCCGTAATACAGAGATCGTAATCATTGACCTCACTAAGCAATTCCCTGACCAGTGAATCCAGAACGCCTTCCATCGGAGCCAGCAAAACGCGCATTGTATTACTCTCCTGCTACCGCTTTAGCTGGTCTGCGATTGCGAGGTTTCTGTGATGAGGCACTCTTTGGCCATACATTCTTGTTGCGTGAATGGCCATGATTTTGCCGGTTAGCGCCCTGTTTATCACCGGTACGCTGAGCTCGGGGCTGATTGCTGCGCCCGTTACGGCCATTCTGGATAGGCTCTGCTTTAATCGAAGGATCGGGTTCATAGCCGGGAGTGGTGATACGCGGAATTTCCCGTTTCAGCAAGCGTTCAATATCTTTCAATAACTTATGTTCATCAACACATACCAGAGAGATTGCCTGCCCTGTTGCTTCGGCACGACCGGTACGACCGATACGATGCACATAATCTTCTGCAACATTCGGCAATTCATAGTTAACAACATGAGGTAGCTGGTCAATATCCAGCCCACGGGCCGCGATATCCGTTGCAACTAATGCCCGTATCTGACCACTTTTAAAATCAGCCAATGCACGGGTTCTGGCACCTTGGCTCTTATTGCCATGAATCGCTGCCGCAGTAACACCATCTTTATTGAGCTGTTCTGCCAAACGGTTTGCGCCATGTTTCGTACGGGTAAATACCAGTACCTGTTGCCAGTTCTGGCTGCCAATCATATAAGAAAGCAATTCCCCTTTGCGTTTCTTATCTACAAAATGGACAGCCTGTTCAATTTGCTCAGAAGCTGAATTACGACGGGCAACTTCTACACTGACCGGATCACGCAGTAATTTGTTAGCCAGATTTTTGATCTCATCCGAGAATGTTGCTGAAAACAGCAGATTCTGACGTTTGGCTGGCAGTTTATTCAGTACCCGACGAATATCATGAATAAAGCCCATATCCAACATACGATCCGCTTCATCCAGGATCAGCATTTCCACGTGGGATAGGTCTACGGCATTTTGGTGTTCCAGATCCAGCAAACGCCCTGGTGTTGCTACTAAAATATCGACTCCACCACGCAATTTCATCATTTGCGGGTTGATACTTACCCCTCCAAATACCACAAAGGAACGTAGCCGGAGATATTTGCTGTAATTGCGGACATTTTCCCCCACTTGTGCCGCCAGTTCACGGGTTGGCGTCAGGATCAAAGCCCTGACCGGGCGACGCCCTTTAGATTGAATGGGAGATTCACTCAATAACTGTAAGATAGGCAAAGTAAAACCTGCCGTTTTCCCCGTTCCGGTCTGGGCACTCGCCAGTAGATCTTTACCGGACAACACAACAGGAATTGCCTGTTGTTGAATAGGGGTAGGCTCTGCGTATCCTTGTTCTTCAATGGCACGCAAAATATCAGCCTTCAAGCCGAGTGACTCAAAATTCATAAATAAGAAATACTCCAGACTTCACCATTCCTGATATCAATTCAGGGGCAGTTTTATGGGAAGAGAAAAGACGCGATAAAACGCTTAGAAATTACATAAACTGCAATGCACCATAGGTGCGGCATTATAACAGATATGTTTTTTCAAACAGCATGCAGCATAGGTAAATTTATGTCATCTTTACATCAGGATGCTTTAGTTTTAAAGTTAATCATACGATTGATATATTTATGACCATTTTAATGGCTCTTATCACAGGATATTTTCCAACATGGCAGCGAAAACGGCTCAGACGTCACGAGGCGAACAAGCTAAGCAACAACTTCTTGAATCTGCATTAGAGATTTTTGGTAAATCAGGTCTGGAAGGCGCAACTACCCGTAATATTGCCCAACACGCAAAACAAAATATCGCCGCCATTGCTTATTATTTTGGCTCTAAAGAAGGGCTATATCTTGCTGTCGCACAACATATTGCCGACAGATTAAAAGCAGAGTTTTCCCTGCTGATTGCATCTATTGACCAATTTTTTATCACAATGCCTCAACCTTATCCGCAAGAACAGATACTGGCATTTATTCATCAGGGGCTGATTAGCTATAACCATCTCATTTTCGATAAAAGCAGCCTTAATCTCAGCCGTATTATGTCGCATGAACAATTGACGCCTACAGAAGCTTATAGCGTTATTCATGAACAGGGACTTGCTCCGATTTATTCCCGCCTGAATAAACTCATTGCCCATTATATCGGTGCTGATGAAGGTCACGTTTCCACCCAAATCCACACACATGCCTTATTAGGGGAAATCCTCTCCTTCCGGTTGGCACGGGAAGCCCTATTACGTCAGACCGGCTGGGATAATATTGGTACCCGAGAATATGAGTTAATTAATCAGGTCTTAACTCAACATATTAATATATTACTTAATGGACTGAGGAAAAAATAACCACCCGCAGGACGATTCGAAAATTTAATAACGTATAAGGGATAGTAGTATGAACACTAAAAAGTTTGCTCTTGTCCTATTAGCGATCATCATTATTACTGCTGTCATTGGTATTTACTATTATCAGGAACGAAATGACAAAGAGTTAACCCTGTATGGCAATGTTGATATCAGAACAGTCAACCTTGGGTTCCGGGTCAATGGCAAGCTGGAAACCCTGCAAGTGGATGAAGGAGATACCATCACCGCAGGCCAGCTTCTTAGCCAGCTCGATAATTCTCCCTTTATTAATGCCCTGAATCAGGCCAAAGCCAACCGCGATGCCGCTAAGGCAAATCTTATAAAAGCAGAAGCAGGTTATCGCTTAGAAGAAATTGCACAAGTGCGGGCTGAAGTTGCCCAAAAAGAATCCGCATTCCGCTTTGCTGATAGTTTTCTGAAGCGACAGCAGGAATTATGGCAACGCAAAATGATTTCAGCCAACGATCTGGAAAATGCGAAAACCGGGCAACATCAGGCGTTGGCCGCTTATCAGGCAGCCAAAGATAAATTACGTCAGTTTGAGGCTGGGAATCGTAAAGAAGATATTGCTTCAGCCAAAGCCCAGTTCGCTCAGACTGAGGCGGCAGTCGCTCAGGCTGAACTCAATTTGCAGGATACTCATCTTCTTTCCCCTTCCGACGGAATTATCCTTACCAGAGCCATTGAGCCGGGCACAATTCTGGCCGCCGGCAATACGGTCTTTACGCTATCACTGACTAATCCTGTCTGGATAAGAGCATACATTGATGAGCCGAATCTCAATCAGGCAACAGCAGGACGAAATATTCTGATTTATACCGATGGCCGAAAAAATCAGCCTTACCACGGCAAAATTGGTTTTGTTTCCCCGACCGCAGAATTTACCCCGAAAAATGTTGAAACTCCCGACTTAAGGACAGATTTAGTTTATCGCCTGCGTATTATTGTCAATGATCCGGATAAAGAGCTAAAGCAAGGAATGCCCGTTACGTTGCGTTTTACTGACTCAGACAAGTAAGGCAACAATATGACCAGTTCAGCCTATACAATAAAACTGAACGGTGTGGAGAAAACTTTTCCGGGGTTAGAAATTCCGGCGGTATCCCAATTAAATGCTGAGTTGTTCGGGGGATCTGTTACTGGGCTTGTCGGCCCGGATGGAGCGGGAAAAACCACACTGATACGAATGTTGGCCGGGTTACTGAAGCCAAATCACGGCACTATTGAAATAATGGGGCTTGATCCCATTAAAGACAGTGTCGAAGTTCGTTCTAAACTGGGCTATATGCCCCAAAAATTTGGCCTGTATGAAGACTTAACCGTACAGGAAAACCTCGATTTATATGCAGATCTGCGTAGTGTAACCGAAAAAGAGCGACAATCCACTTTCCGGAAGCTACTGACTTTTACTGATTTAACCCGCTTTACTGACCGACTGGCAGGTAAGCTCTCCGGCGGGATGAAACAGAAACTAGGTCTGGCCTGTACATTGGTCGGCAGCCCCAAAGTGCTCTTGCTGGATGAACCCGGCGTGGGTGTAGATCCCATTGCCCGACGGGAATTATGGCAAATGGTGCATGAGCTTGCCTCTGATGGCATGCTGATTTTATGGAGCACCTCTTATTTAGATGAAGCCGAACTTTGCCCTGATGTTTTATTGCTGAATCAGGGTGAATTGCTTTATCGCGGTCAGCCGCAAAAACTGACTCAGGGTATCGCCGGACGCTCTTTTCTGCTTGATATCAAACCAGACTCCCGCCGGAAAATTCTGCAACAGGCACTCACGTTGCCACAAGTCACCGATGGCGTGATTCAGGGCAGATACCTTCGTCTTATTTTAAGAGCCGGCGCTGACAGTACTGAACTAGGTCAGCAAATAGGACTGCCTGATATCAAACTTTTTGATGCGGAACCACGCTTTGAAGATGCTTTTATCGATTTACTGGGTGGCATCCCTTCCCGCCGTTCAGAGCTGGCAGAAATCATGCCGCAGATCCCGCCAAATCCGACAGAAACCGTAATAGAAGCGCGTGATCTGACAAAAAAATTCGGCGACTTTACTGCTACAGATCATGTGAACTTTCAGGTAAAACGAGGTGAAATTTTTGGCTTGCTGGGGCCCAATGGAGCAGGAAAATCGACGACATTCAAAATGATGTGTGGATTGATGCTTCCGACACATGGCAATGCACTGGTATTGAATATGGATTTAAAAACCGATTCAGGTCAGGCTCGTCAACACCTCGGTTATATGGCACAAAAATTTTCACTCTATGGTGATTTAACCGTAGAGCAAAACCTGAAATTCTTTTCCGGCGTTTATGGTCTGAGTGGTCGCCATCAAAAGAAAAAAATGGCAGAAATGATCAGTGCTTTTAGCCTGAAATCCATTTTGCAGCAAACAACCGACAGCCTGCCACTCGGTTTTAAACAACGGTTGGCCCTTGCCTGCGCTCTGATGCATGAACCCGATATTCTGTTTCTGGATGAACCGACATCAGGTGTTGATCCACTGACACGTCGTGAATTCTGGTTACACATCAATGGGATGGTGGATAAAGGTGTTACCGTGATGGTCACGACACATTTCATGGATGAAGCAGAGTATTGTGACCGTATCGGTTTAGTTTTTCGCGGAAAATTAATTGCAGCAGGTACACCTGACGAATTGAAGCGACGGGTATCAACGACAGAGCGCCCTAACCCTTCAATGGAAGATGTTTTTATCGACCTCGTGGTGAATTACGATAAGGAGCCGCAATGAGTCGTAATGAAGAAAATCATGCTGAACAACCCCCCAAGACTCAAAAAGCAGTCAGTTTTTCATGGCGGCGACTAAAAGCACTTTGTATTAAAGAAAGTAAGCAGATTATACGTGATCCCAGCAGTACCTTAATTGCTGTCGTGATTCCACTTATGCTGCTGTTTATTTTCGGTTACGGGATTAATCTTGATTCCAGTAAACTTCGCCTCGGTATCTTGATGGAGCAACAAAGCAAAGATGCACAGGAACTGGTTCATGCATTCACCGGGTCACCTTATATTGATGCCACGATCAGCAATAACCGCCAACTTTTGATCAATAAAATACAGGCCGGTGAAATTCGCGGCATTATTGTTATCCCGGTCAATTTTGATGCACAGCTTGCCCGGGTTAGTGATCATGCTCCAATTCAGGTGATCACAGATGGCAGTGAACCTAATACAGCCAATTTTGTACAGGGTTATGCTAAAGGGGTTTGGCAAATCTGGTTACAGCAACGAGGGCAAAATCAGGGAACCTCAACAATCCCACTCATTGATATGCAAATCCGTTACTGGTTTAATCCGGCTGCAATCAGCCAGCATTTTCTTATTCCCGGTGCGATTTCAATTATCATAACAGTCGTTGGAGCAATCCTGACTTCTCTAGTTGTCGCTCGCGAATGGGAACGGGGTACGATGGAGGCTCTTTTATCCACTCAGGTTACCCGAACCGAATTATTGCTTTCCAAATTACTGCCCTATCAGGTTCTCGGCTCTTTCGTCATGGTACTTTGCATGGTTTTTGCCGTCTTTATTATGGGTATTCCTTATCATGGTTCGCTCTGGATACTGGCTTTGATTTCCAGCCTGTATCTCGCTACTGCTTTAGGGATGGGGTTATTAATCTCGACAGTGACCCGTAACCAATTTAATGCGGCAATGATTTCCCTTAATGCTGCTTTTTTGCCAGCCATTATGCTGTCCGGCTTTGTATTTGAAATAAATAGTATGCCGTTGTTAATTCAGCTCTCTACTTATATTGTTCCTGCCCGTTATTTTGTCAGTAGCTTACAGACTCTCTTTTTGGCGGGTAATATCGGTACCGTTTTAATCACAAATTTGCTGTTTTTAATTGCCAGCGCTATCGTGTTTATTGGCCTGACTGCATGGAAAACCCGCCGACATCTGGATTAAAAAGGAAAGAACATGTTTCATCGCCTATATACACTCGTCATGAAAGAATTACAGTCTCTCCTGCGAGATCCTCAGACACGGGCAACGCTGATCCTGCCCGTTATTTTTCAGATGATACTGTTTCCGTGGGCTGCAACTCTGGAAGTTAAAAATGCCACTATCGCAATTTATGACGAAGATAAAGGGCAGGTATCCATCGAACTGACCCAACGGTTGGCGAAATCTAAAGCCTTTCCTGATCTGATTATGCTGAACAGCTCTCAGGAGATTCGACCGACACTGGATAATCGTGATGCCTTGCTATTAGTTCGTTTTCCACAAAATTTCAGTGCTAATATTGCCAGCCATTCCCCTACTTCCATTCAGGTTCTGCTTGATGGACGTAACTCAAACAGCGCGCAAATTGCTGCCAACTATCTTCAACAGATTGTGATGAACTATCAGAAAGAGTTACAGGGCAATATGCCGGGGATAAATAACAGCGAACTAATTATTCGCAACTGGTATAACACCAATCTGGATTATAAATGGTTCGTGGTTCCGTCTCTGGTTGCCATGATAACAACCATTGGCGTCCTGATCGTTACCGCTCTTTCCGTTGCCCGTGAGCGAGAACAGGGAACATTGGATCAATTGCTCGTTTCCCCTCTTACCACATGGCAAATTTTCATTGGTAAAGCTATTCCGGCGTTAGTGGTAGCAACAGTGCAGGCAAGTATCGTTTTGCTGATTGGAACATTGTGTTACCAAATTCCTTTTTCAGGCTCACTACTTCTGTTTTACGGCTGTATCCTGATTTACGGGCTATCGCTGGTCGGGTTTGGCTTACTCATCTCCGCTATTTGTTCGACACAACAACAGGCCTTTATCGGCGTTTTTGTATTTATGATGCCTGCCATCCTTCTTTCTGGATATATCTCTCCCGTTGAAAACATGCCCATCTGGTTACAGGATATAACATGGATAAACCCGATCCGGCACTTTACTGACATCACTAAACAGATTTATTTGAAAGGCGCTAATTTTTCGGTGATCTGGCACAGTCTATGGCCTTTACTGGTGATTATTGTGACAACAAGTGGAATTGCTTATCGGTTATTCCGGAGCAAAATTGCGTGATGTTATTGTTCATACTATGGGTTGATACATGTAATTTTTCGCCTATACTTAGTACTGATAGGTTTCGTATTTTTCTTCGCAATATTTAACCATATAGGCTTTTATAATAATTAAGGTATATCCCATATCTACATATTTTTATTTATAATAAAAAACATCACATTGAAAAATATAAATATAACTTACACTTATTACTGAAATCTGTTCCAGAAAAAATAATCATTCTGTATAAGAACAAAATACAGTATTTAAAAGAATAAATTAAAGGAGATATTTATGGGCAATATTAAAAATTTTCACTGGCATGGAGTAAACGATATTAACATAAGAATAAACCATATAAACAAAAGTAATACAGCCAGTATTTTTGCTAATAAAAGAAATATGATATCTGTAACAATAAAGATTCAGCCAACTGATATTTATGGTAAAACTATTTTAATCCCAAGCAGCTTACTGTTAAAACATATTTATCTTATTGATCATCATACTGAAGAAAAAATAACTTATAAAGCAGCAGGAAATGATCCTTTTACATGGTCATATACCGATGACCCAAATGAATTTACAGCAATACCAGGAAGTTCATCTTATATTGTTCTAAAACCAGATAAAAAATCAGAGAAT
Organism: Xenorhabdus sp. KJ12.1; assembly: GCF_963876495.1. Lineage (NCBI taxonomy): Bacteria > Pseudomonadati > Pseudomonadota > Gammaproteobacteria > Enterobacterales > Morganellaceae > Xenorhabdus > Xenorhabdus sp. KJ12.1. The sequence continues at coordinate 140,532 of NZ_CAWNQH010000105.1, read as the reverse complement.
AGTGTGATTTTTTATGTATATTGCTCACCATCAGCTATAAATCAAGTTAAAAAAATAGCTGTTTTAGTGAAAACACCTAGATATGAATATACTACTGCTCATCAGGAAAAAAAAGATGCATTTATTCAATTAACATCACTCAATGAAATATATTACCACCTATCTGATTTAGAAAGTAATGAAGTCCTTATCACAACTCACTCTGAATGGGATGATACTTTCTTCTGGAACCAATTCAATACATACGTATCGCTTAAACAAAAAGATAAATATGGAAAACGGAATATCATAAAATTAGAAAACTTTGGTGGTATGCTCGATTCTGTTCATCAACTTTATCATCTGGATACTGGGTATTCTCGTTACTATTCCCATTTTCTCTGGTCATTAGGCGAGTATACAACGGTATCCGTAGGAAATACTAAATGGTTTGATTTAAATATTACACATCCTATAGATATAGAAATTAGACAAATAGCTAATGCTCTTTGTTTTACCGTCATTTTTATGGGATTCGATTCAATTGGTAAATCACAGGATACTTGGTACGACATGTATATAAAAATCTATGATCAATTCGGTAATAATGGCACTTTCGATATCGTACCGAGAAATGATAACCATCAAGAAAAACTTAAAATCCATCTTGCAGATCATTGAATAATAATCATTAATTATCTGATATACTAAATTAACTTTAAAATATAGAAATTAAAGTCTAAAAATTATCTATCAGCTGGATAGCCACCCCCTGTATTTTCCGGATAAAATGGCATAAAAAATGATGAAGGATTTCACGGAATGTTTTTTATATTCGGAAATAAATATTGTTTCGTACCTGCTCAGGCATGTACTTCCATAACTGCTTAATCGGTTGAGATTAAGGCTGTAGTGAGGTATAAGGCATATGAATAAGTCAATTAATTTTATTGTTGGTAATACTACCGTGACTATTTTGTGATTATATGTTCATCCAACCTTTTTATCAGCCTTAATTCACATCCCCTAAATAGATAGGAAAATCAGCAGAAAAACGCTTTTCTACAATCAAGGAACGTAGGACCGCAGGAAATAAAGGCAAGTTTATAACATCCTTCAAATTGACCCATTGAGCACCTATTTGATCCCTGTCTGCATCGATATCTCGATTATGAATTTCGGGATTTTTATCGGCAAGCGAGGCAAGAAAAATCAATTCAGTTTGATGGACTTCTTTATCAAACTCAGCAAATTCATGATTACTGCCTATATATTCTCTAACAAATACCAGCCGTGACGGTTCAATCTTATATGCAGTCTCTTCAAGGCACTCTCTAATTAAGGTTTGAGTCAAGGTTTCTCCAAACAGTTGCCCTCCACCTGGCAAGGTATACCATTCATCTGAATCTGATTTATATCTGACGAGTAAGATCTGCTCTTTGTGGAAAATGATAGCTTTTGCTGAAATACGAATAGTGGCAGCACTACTTTGATTCACAAATAACACTCCGATAAAAAGGAAATTTTAGCAAAAAGGCCCTGCTAAACAGGGCCTGTCACACATCAGAACAGTGAAGGAATTTTCAGCAATTAGCGACGGTCGCCCAGAATGCGCAGCAGCATCAGGAACAGGTTAATGAAGTCCAGATACAGGGTTAATGCGCCAGTGATAGAGTATCTGCGCATATTCTCTTTATCATTAACATCCAGCTCAGCACCCATTTCTTTCAGTTTCTGAGTGTCGTAGGCAGTCAGGCCGGCAAAAACCAGTACACCAATATAGGTGATTGCCCACATCAGAGCCGGGCTTTTCAGCCAGATATTGACCAAAGAAGCCAGAACGATACCAATCAACCCCATAAACAGGAAGCTGCCCATACCACTCAGGCTACGCTTGGTGGTGTAACCATAAACGCTCAACGCACCAAACATCGCCGCCGAGATGACAAAGGTGCTGGCAATGGAGCCGCTGGTATAAACTACAAAAATGCTGGATATCGTCAGCCCGGTCAGCATGGAATAGAGCATAAATAGCCCGGTAGCTACGGCACCACTCATTTTATGTACCAAACCAGACAGCACAAACACCAATGCTAGTTGTGCAATGATCAAACCATAAAAAACGATGGAGTTACTGAAGATGGCATATAAGATTTCTGGTGTATTTGCTACATACCATGCAACAAATGCAGTTAACAACAGACCACAGGTCATCCAGCCATAGACCTGTGCCATATAAGTTTGTATACCTGAGCCAGCTTGCTGGACAATCGAACCGTTGGAACGTTGATATCGGTCCATGACGAGTACCTTTTATGACAATGTTGAAGGATTAAGACTGTTTAACAAAAAACAATCTGTTTCAAATGCTATACATTAGCATAGAACATGAACAAAACCATCTGCCAATTAATCACAATTTTAGTGATATATGATTTATCTACCCGCTTTTAGAGATAACTCGCAAAAGGCCTCATCAATATGTTTTTTATGATCTTATCTCACTACGTAAACCAGCGTTCTGCCGCTTCCTGATCGCTTTTTCTTGCTTCTACCCAGCGTTCCCCAGTGTTAAGGGATTCTTTTTTCCAGAAAGGGGCCTGCGTTTTTAAATAATCCATCAGAAATTCGGCAGCAGCAAACGCTGTACTGCGATGTGCCCCCGTTACGCCAACAAATACAATTTCATCCCCCGGATGTAGTTTTCCAATACGATGAATAATATTGATCCGCTGTAAGGGCCAACGTTGGCGGGCTTCATCAACAATTTTATGCAGCATGTTTTCTGTCATGCCCGGATAATGTTCCAGAGTCAGCGCCTGAACATTATCACCTAAATTGTGATTACGAACTTTACCCGTGAAAGTCACAATCGCGCCATCTTCATCAGATTGTGCCAGCCATTGGTATTCCTCACCGACATTAAACACCGCTTGCTGGATACTGATTCGTGTCTTTTCCATCGTTAGCCTCCGGTGACCGGCGGGAAAAATGCCACTTCATCACCGTCATTCAGTGGGTGTTCCGCGTGAACAAACGCTTGGTTCACGGCTGCCAGCAATTTCCCATCCTCCAATGCCAGCGCCCAACGTTCACCTTTTTCAAGTAGCGACCTGCGAAGGTGCGCCACCGTTGGATAATCATTCGGTAATTCAAGAGAATCTGTGCCTACCAGTTCCCGTACCTGTGCGAAAAACAGAACTTTTATCATTTTTTCACCTTAAAATTTCCTGACTTCCCACCACTTTTTTCCAGCAAACGAACCGGCCCGATAACCATATCTTTTTGTACTGCTTTACACATATCATAAATGGTCAAAGCTGCCACAGAAGCCGCTGTCAGCGCCTCCATTTCTACCCCTGTCTTCCCTGTCAGACGGCAGCAGGATTCAATTCTGACCCGGCTGTGTTCTGTTTGTGCTTCTAATTGAACTTCAACTTTACTAAGTAACAAAGGATGACACAGTGGAATTAGTTCCCATGTCCGTTTTGCTGCCTGAATGCCGGCAATACGCGCGGTTGCAAAAACATCCCCTTTGTGATGATCACCGGAAACAATCATAGCCAGTGTTTCAGCCTGCATTTCGACAAAGGCTTCAGCTCTGGCCTCGCGTACTGTTTCTGTTTTGGCAGAAATATCCACCATATGAGCTTCGCCGGATGTATTGATATGAGTCAGTTGAGACATTCTCGCTCCTGAAAAATAAATTGAGCCGTTAAATTAACCACCAATGAAAGAAAGATTAGGGGTGATACCACTATCTCCCTGATGCAAAAAGTGAGTTTCACGCTTATGCCTCAACCCACCCTGTATGCGTAATTTCAAATCGTTGAGAGATCCGTCATCAGATAGCAAATCACGCAATGGGATTCCCTGTTCACCAAACAGGCATAAATGAAGATTACCAATGGCAGAGACACGCAGGCGATTACAGCTTTGGCAGAAATTCTTCTCATACGGCATTATCAGACCAATTTCGCCCTGATAATCCGCATGTCTGAAAACCTGAGCCGGGCCGTCACTACGTTCTCGTTGTTGCAGTTGCCAGCCCTGTTGGAGTAAGCGGCTACGTATTACATCACCGGAAAGATGATGGTGCCGGAAGTGTTCACTCCCTTCTCCCGTTTCCATTAGTTCAATAAAACGCAATTGAATCGGACGGTGTTTTATCCAGTCAAGGAACGCTGGCAGGCAGGTATCATTGATATTTTTCATTAATACCGCATTCACTTTGACTGTGCTAAAACCTGTTTCAAAGGCTGCATCAATGCCACGCATAATCTGAAAGAATTTATCCTGCCCGGTAATAGCGTGAAACTGGCGAGGATCAAGACTATCCACACTTACATTAATCGCTGTAAGCCCCGCTTCCTTCCAGCGGGTCACATCGCGCTCCATCCGGTAACCATTCGTCGTAACCGCAATTTTTTTAATCTGCGGGTTTTCATGCACTGCTGCGATTATGTCGCAAAAATCACGGCGCATAGTGGGTTCGCCACCAGTCAGACGAATTTTTTCGGTACCTAATTCTGCAAAAGCGCGGCTAACACGATGGATCTCCGGCAAAGTAAGAAATGATTTGTTGAGTTGATTGCTGCCAGGCTGGTAGCCGTTAGGCAAACAGTATGTGCAACGAAAGTTGCATACATCAGTAACCGATAACCTCAAGTAATAAAACTTGCGGGAAAATGTATCGATAAGTTGTTCCACTATAACACCTTCCAATCATGGGGGATGCAAGCATTTCTGCCTTGCACCCTGGTGACTCAGGAGCCACGGCCAAAGCATCATATCGATGTGGTATTAATTTGATAGAACAATTTACGGTAGAATCAATTAATAAAAAATTTATACAACAAAGACTTAGACGCAGAGGCTAGGGGTTAATTTCAAATTTAATCATCATATGAATCGTGACATACGTGACTAAACCTTGCTGTGGGATTCTACCCCTTAAATTAGAAAAAAGCTAACGACAATCTCGATATATATTTTATTATACAAAGAGTTACAAAAAACCATCAGCATCAGCCTATTGTTACTTATTCATTCTGTTTATATCCTGAAATACTTGATAAAAATCGCATAAAATCATGGTGATTGCTAAAAGCATCACATTTTATGGTAGATTATATAAAATTTACTCAAGCACATTTAATTCAGTAGCAGGAACCCTATGCGAAACCGAACATTAGCCGATTTGGATCGTGTGGTTGCCCTTGGCGGTGGTCACGGACTTGGGCGCGTTATGTCATCTCTCTCCTCCCTTGGTGCCCGCCTGACTGGTATTGTCACAACAACAGATAATGGAGGTTCAACAGGGAGAATAAGGCGCTCAGAAGGCGGTATCGCCTGGGGTGATACCCGGAACTGCCTTAACCAGCTGATCACGGAGCCGACTGTTGCTTCAGCTATGTTCGAATACCGGTTTGGCGGTAGTGGCGAATTAGCCGGACATAATCTGGGCAACTTAATGTTGAAGGCTTTAGATCATTTAAGCGTCCGCCCTCTTGAGGCAATTAATCTGCTCAGAAATTTGCTGAAAGTAAATGCGCATTTGATCCCTATGTCCGAACAAGCCGTTGACTTAATGGCAGTGGATGCTCAGGGCTATGAAGTGCATGGAGAGGTGAATATCGACCAGCTGGATTGTGTTCCCAAAAAGTTGATGCTTTATCCCCATGTCAGCGCCACCAAAGAAGCTCTGGAAGCGGTTGAACAGGCTGATTTGATCTTGATAGGCCCGGGCAGTTTCTTTACCAGTTTAATGCCATTATTGTTACTGGAAGATTTAACCCAGTCCCTGCGACGCAGCAATGCCAATATGATTTATATCGGTAATTTAGGGAAAGAACTCAGCCATGCGGCGGCCGATCTTTCATTGAAAGAAAAACTTGAGATGATAGAGAATACAATCGGGCGCAAAATGATCAACGCAATCATTGTTGGCCCACGTACTGATATCAGCCAGTTAGATGACCGAATTGTTACACAACAGGTCTTAGAGGCACAGGATGTTCCTTATCGCCATGATCGTGAACTATTACGACAAGCAATAGAAGATACACTGCAAAAACTGGGCTAATAATACAGTTATTGGTTGTAGCAGTTTCACTGATGGAGAGTGTTCTATTTGACTCTCCATTTTAGTTAACTATTAATCAGCTACCGATAATAATCTCAGGAATTAGCGATAAACTGTGCTCTCAATGCCTGAACCTGATCGCGCATATTAGCTGCCTGCTCAAATTCAAGATCCCGCGCATATTGATACATTTTTTCTTCCAATTCACGGATTTTGTTTTCCAATTCCTTCGCAGATAATTTATGGAAATCATCAATCCCCAAATCAGATTTGCTTCTATTTTTGGTTCTGCTTTTTCCTTTGCCATTACTAGGCTGACCAAGTTGCAGGATATCGCCAACTTTTTTATTCAACCCTTTTGGCACGATACCGTTTTCTTCGTTAAATGCCTGTTGTTTCACTCGGCGCCGTTCTGTTTCATTGATGGCTTTTTCCATAGAAGCAGTAATTTTGTCGCCATACAAAATGGCTTTACCATGTAAGTTACGCGCAGCACGTCCAATCGTCTGAATCAGTGATCGCTCTGAACGCAGGAAGCCCTCTTTATCTGCATCCAAAATGGCTACCAAAGAGACTTCCGGCATATCGAGACCTTCACGCAGCAAGTTGATCCCCACCAGCACATCAAATTCACCCAAACGCAAATCACGAATAATTTCGACCCGCTCGACGGTATCAATATCAGAGTGAAGGTAGCGCACCCGCTCCCCGTGTTCTTCCAGATATTCAGTTAAATCCTCAGCCATACGCTTAGTCAGAGTGGTGACTAATACACGTTCATTTTTAACCGCCCGAATACGGATTTCAGACAGCAAATCATCCACCTGAGTTGCTACCGGGCGGACTTCAACTTCAGGATCAATCAGACCCGTTGGGCGTACCACCTGTTCGACCACTTCATTACCGGATTTTTCCAGTTCATAATTGCCGGGGGTTGCTGATATATAGATGGTTTGTGGTGCCAGCGCCTCGAACTCTTCAAAACGCATCGGGCGGTTATCCAGTGCTGATGGCAGACGGAAGCCGTATTCCACCAGCGTCTCTTTACGGGAACGGTCTCCCCGATACATAGCACCAAGCTGTGGAACGGTGACATGGGATTCATCCACCACCAGCAAGCCATCTGCAGGCAGATAGTCAAATAAAGTCGGAGGGGGTTCACCCGGCGCACGACCAGACAGATAACGGGAATAGTTTTCAATCCCGGAGCAATATCCCAGTTCATTCATCATTTCGAGATCAAATTGTGTTCTCTGAGTGATGCGCTGCTCCTCCAATAACTTATCTGAAGCCAGAAGGACTTTTCTCCTGTCAGCTAACTCAACTTTAATCTCTTCTATCGCCTGAAGGATACGTTCACGAGGTGTTACATAGTGCGTTTTAGGATAAACCGTATAACGGGGAACGTTATACTCAACCTGCCCCGTCAGTGGATCAAACAGGGAAAGCCGTTCAACTTCATCGTCAAACAGTTCAACACGTAAGGCATGTTCATCAGATTCAGCCGGAAAAATATCAATGACTTCACCACGCACACGGAATGTTCCCCGCTGGAATGCCTGATCATTGCGCGTATATTGCAGTTCAGCCAAACGCCGCAGGATAGAGCGCTGATCGATCAGCATCCCATTTGTCAGATGAAGCATCATTTTCAGGTAGCTATCAGGGTCACCTAGACCATAAATAGCGGAAACAGAAGCCACAACAACCACATCTCTTCGCTCCAACAGAGCTTTGGTCGCAGAGAGGCGCATCTGTTCAATATGTTCGTTTACAGAGGCATCTTTTTCGATAAAAGTATCAGAGCTGGGTACATAGGCTTCGGGTTGATAATAATCATAATAAGAAACGAAGTACTCTACAGCGTTTTCCGGAAAAAACTCTTTCATTTCACTATAGAGCTGAGCTGCCAGTGTTTTATTAGGAGCCAGAACCATTGTTGGCCGATTCATGTTGGCGATGACATTGGCAATCGTAAACGTTTTACCTGAACCCGTGACTCCCAATAATGTCTGATGGGCAAGACCATCTTCCAGCCCATCCTGTAGTTTACGGATGGCTTCTGGCTGATCACCGCCAGGTTCGAAATCAGAATGCAACCTGAATACTTTGTTCGTTTCTTTACTCATCTTCCACCCGATAACATTGCACAGCTCTATCCTTATTTATTTCCAAGCCATAGCCCGAAAATACACAAGATATATACGCTAACCAAAACGTTCTTATAATACTGGATAAAAAAACAGCTTCAAGTGGGTTAACAAAATAATATTACCGTCCCACTTAAAAGCTGCACCTGAAAAGAAATAACATAACTAACATATCACATTAAGTGATATTAACCTTTAGTTAACATTATGTGGGCCTATTTTTATCCCCAGACAGTCTTTTTGTCTTTTTTATTTTCGTATTCGTTATTGAAATGATAAAGCAGGGAATGGCAAAGAGATAGTAAAAGGAATTGATTTTATATAACCAGTTAATTTTGAATGGAAAAAAATCAAAGGAGAGAATAACAGCAAATCTTGCGCAAGCCGCGTATTATCTTGTGTCAGACCACTTGTCTAAACCTAATGCACAAGGTTATCCACAGGAACAGTGGATAACTCAACAAATCCTATTAACTATGGGAAGTTGCGGAGTTATCCCCTATTATGGATTTTCTCAATAACAGAGTGTTTTCATGCTATTTTAGAGTCGATTTACGTTATTTTTTGTTCAAAAATAGTGCGAAAATTGCCGAAATAGAGTGGATTCTATACTAACATTTCAGCAGCCCCACTAATCCCTACTGGGATTTTAACCAACATCGTTTAAACAATTAGTTAACCAATAAATCAATGTTTATATATTTCCCTACGTCATGGCGTTCTACTTCCAGCCCACTCATATGGGGGATCACACCAAGTAATTGAGCCGGCATCATTCTCTTCAATGTCGCCAGATATTCAGCCTGACGCCTGCCGGGTGGCTCAATTTCATTCGCAACCCAGCCTGCTAATTTCAGCCCGGAATCCTGAATCGCTTTTGCTGTTAACGCTGCATGGTTAATACAGCCTAATTTCACGCCTACTGCTAATATTACAGGCAGCTTTTCCTCAATCACCCAATCAGCAAAAGTGTTATTCTCAGATAGCGGTGTATACCAACCTCCGGCTCCCTCAATGAGTACCCAGTTTGCTTTTGCTGATAATTCACTCAGGCCTTGTGACATCACAGAAAACTCAATAGGCTGATTGAGTTCAGCACTGACAATGTGAGGAGATGTAGGTTCAATAAACGCTAACCGATTAACCTCCTGATAGGTAAGAGGTACGGAGCTGTTATGCAATAACGCCAGAGCATCCCCGTTACGTATACCTTCAGAAGTGAGTTCACAGCCTGATGCAACCGGTTTATAACCCGCAGTCTGATAACCTTTTTCATTAGCCGCCTGTAATAAAGCACAACTGACAACCGTTTTACCCACTTCAGTATCAGTTCCGGTAAGAAAGTATTTACTTGTCACAATAAATAACTCCAAAAACAATTTGATAGCTTAATGGGTAATCCCCATTATTTTTGGGATAAGCTTCTGAGAGCGCATTCATGCGTTTTCTTGTCATCAGCCCCTGCTGACGTCCATGATGAAGGTGTGTGGCTCCAATTCCTTTTAGAGAATTTAATAGAGGCAGCAATTGCGGATAACGCTGATTGTATTGCTGGTGCCTGATTTGGCTCCGGTACGACTGACATGCATCTGCAATAGCCTGTAAAGGCAAAAACTGGTTAATGTGTCGGTAATCATCAACTTGTTTCCATGCTGCTTCCAGCTCCCAGAGCGATCCCTGTGCCAAGGTGGAAAATAAGATAAGCCCGCCGGGACGGGTTACGCGATGGAACTCCTGCAATACCCGAGGCAGTTCATTGCACCACTGCACCGCTAAGTTACTGAAACAGACATCGACACTGTTATCAGCCAGCCCCAGGTTTTCAATATCACCTTGCAGATAATAATCAGCAACCTGCAACCCTTTGGCATGACTTAACATACCGGCAGACAGATCCAGTGCGATAACCTGTTTACCCTTCTGTTTCCAGTGTTCACTGAAAAAACCCGTTCCACAGCCAGCATCCAATACCCAATTACCGGTATCTTCTGGCTGTGCCATTTTCATCAGATATTCACCTGTTTGTTGCTGTAGTTTCGCAGTGGCATCATAGCGCGAAGCCGCTCTGCCAAAAGCGCCCGCAACTGCCTGTTTATCAACACAGGTTTTAGTAAAACTGTTTTTAACAATACAGCTAGCGGTCAAATCCACGTAAAGCCTCCAGTAATACATCAATATCCTGTTGGGTGTGATCCGCCGTCAACGTAATACGCAAGCGAGCACTATCCGGTGAAACTGTCGGAGGCAAAATGGCTTTTACCCATAGGTTTTGTTGTTTCATTGTTTCGGATAAGGCAATACAGCGTTCATTATTACCGATGATCACAGGCTGAATAGCGGTTTCAGAATCCGTCAGAGAAAAAGATAAATTTTGTGCTTCACGACGAAAATACTGGATATTATTTTGCAGACGCTGGCGCAATTCATCTCCTGCCCTAATCTGGCGCGTGGCCTCGGAAAGTGCAACTGCCTGAGCCGGTGGCATAGAAGTGCTGTAAATCAGGTGTCGGGAATATTGAACAAAGTATTCTGCGGTCTGTTCATCACACAATACCGCAGCCCCGCTCAAACCAAATGCCTTACCAAAAGTAACGATTAAGATCTCCGGCTTAACATTCTGTAACCAGCAGCTTCCCCTTCCCTCATCACCATAAATACCAATACCGTGGGCATCATCCACCATCAACCAGCTACCTGTAGATTGTGTCGTCTGGGTAATTTCACTGAGTGGTGCGCAGTCCCCGTCCATACTAAAAACACCTTCTGTCACCACCAGTGTTTTACCTGCACATGATTTGCCTAAATGCTGTTTTAGCGAAATCGGGTTATTATGCAAAAAGCGTCGAAGCTGAGCCGGTGAATGCATAGCCGCCTCCATCAGGGAGGCGTGGCTCAGGCGATCAGCAATAATGCGATCCTCTTTTTCCATCAGAGCCGCTATCACGCCCTGATTAGCCGAATAGCCAGAAATAAACAGCAAGGCACGGGAATAACCAAGCCACTCCGCCAGTTGTTGCTCTAACGCATGGTGAGCCGAGGTATATCCGGTTACATGCCCTGAACCACCACTACCGACACCATATTGTTCAGCGCCTTGTTGCCACGCAGCAATAACCTCAGGGTGCTGGCTTAATCCGAGATAATCATTACTGGAAAAGTTCAGGTATTGTTGCCCATCAGAGGTGTAGAGGTGCCGCCCATTTGAGCTTTGATGAGCCTGTCTGCGGCGCCATAAGGAGGTGTCCCGACGTTCGGCCAATCGCCGGGAAAGAGAATCTGACCAGCTCATCATATTGCCGCATTATAGAATTGTTCGTTGTCAGCATTATTAATGATGGCTTCTGTCAGGTGTTGCTGCTGCTGTTTGTCACCAAATGCTATTTTTGTCTGTTGAGGGTTAATGCCCAACCTACGGAACAATTGCAAATCTTTGTCTTCGCCCGGATTCGGGGTAGTCAGTAATTTGCAGCCATAAAAAATGGAGTTAGCGCCTGCCATAAAACACATAGCCTGTGTCTGCTCATTCATCTGCTCACGCCCCGCAGATAAACGGACATGAGATTTCGGCATCATAATACGAGCTACAGCGATAGTGCGGATAAAATCAAATGGATCGACTTCTTCATTATTTTCCAGCGGTGTTCCTTTCACTTTTACCAACATGTTAATTGGAACACTTTCCGGTGGTTTGGGCAGGTTTGCCAGTTGCACTAACAGAGCTGCACGGTCACGAATTTCTTCACCCAGTCCTACAATGCCGCCAGAGCACACTTTAATACCTGCATCCCTGACATTTTCCAGTGTATCCAGCCTGTCCTGATAACTGCGCGTAGTAATAATATTGCCGTAAAATTCCGGTGAGGTATCCAGATTATGGTTGTAGTAATCCAGACCTGCTTCTGCCAGACGCTGTGCCTGAGACGAGTTCAGCATTCCCAGTGTCATGCAGGTTTCCATGCCCAATGACTTAACTTCCTGAACCATTTTTTCCAGATAAGGCATATCCCGTTCGTGTGGGTTTTTCCATGCAGCACCCATACAAAAGCGGGTCGAACCTGCATTTTTAGCTTTACGGGCAGATTCGATAACTTTCTCCACTTCCATCAGGCGTTCTTTTTCCAGACCGGTTTTGTAACGCGAGCTCTGTGGACAATATTTACAATCTTCAGGGCAGGCTCCTGTTTTTATTGAAAGAAGTGTACTGACCTGTACCTGTTGCGGATCAAAATGTTCACGATGTACTTGCTGTGCTTGAAACAGTAATTCAAAAAAAGGCATATCAAACAGGGACTGAGCCTGCTTAATTGTCCATTGTTGACGCTCACTCACAATAACTTCTCCAGCATGAAATAAAACATGAAATAAAAGTTGTCAGTTTAAATAACGCCGCTATCATGTCAACCAAAACTAGATCTAAAAGGTTTACAACTAATTTATTATGAATCCTTCAGATATTGAATTTGACCTGCGCCACATCTGGCATCCATATACATCTATGAGCAACCCGCTACCGACTTATCCGGTCGATTCTGCCAGTGGTGTTGAACTGGTATTATCAGATGGGCGTCAATTAATTGACGGTATGTCTTCATGGTGGGCGGCAATTCACGGCTACAATCATCCCGTACTTAATGAAGCCGCAAAATCACAAATTGATAAGATGTCCCATGTGATGTTTGGCGGCATTACTCATCCACCAGCAGTAGAATTGTGTAAACAACTGGTAGCAATGACGCCTGCATCGCTGGAATGTGTTTTTCTGGCCGATTCCGGCTCAGTTGCCGTGGAAGTTGCCATGAAAATGGCTTTGCAATACTGGCAGACAAAAGGGCAACAACAGCAGAAAAGACGACAAAAATTCCTGACACTGCGTCATGGTTATCATGGTGATACTTTCGGAGCCATGTCCGTTTGTGATCCCGAAAACTCTATGCACAGTCTGTATCAGGGCTATCTTCCCAATCATTTGTTTGCTGATGCCCCACAATCCCGCTTTGATGGTGAATGGCAACCAGAAGATATCTCTTCTTTCCAGCAATTATTGTTACAGCATCACGATGAAATCGCGGCCGTTATTCTGGAACCCATTGTTCAGGGAGCGGGTGGAATGCGGATCTACCACCCTGAATACCTGCGTCAGGTGCGCAACCTTTGTGATGAATACCAAATTTTGCTGATCGCAGATGAAATCGCCACCGGCTTCGGGAGAACCGGCAAGCTATTTGCCTGTGAACACGCAAATATAGAACCAGATATTTTGTGTTTAGGTAAGGCTCTGACAGGCGGCTATATGACTTTATCCGCAACATTAACGACCCGCCATGTTGCCGAAACCATCAGTCAGGGTGAAGCAGGCTGTTTTATGCATGGCCCGACATTTATGGGGAATCCGCTGGCTTGTGCCGTTGCCGGAGCCAGTCTGAAATTACTCACTGAAAGCCCGTGGCAACAACGCATTCACTCAATTGAATCCGTCTTAAAAACAGAGTTATTGCCTCTGAAATCATATAATTCGGTTGAAGACGTCCGGGTATTGGGTGCTATTGGTGTGGTAAAAATGAAACAACCTGTTGATGTAGCGGTACTACAGCGCCACTTTGTCCAACAGGGAGTCTGGATCAGACCATTCGGACGTTTAATTTATTTAATGCCGCCTTATATTATTCAGCCTGAGCAGTTATTGAAACTGACAAACGCTATTGCTGATGCGGTAATTTAATTATTAACGGCAGCATTGATAATAATGCTGCCGCTGTTATTTATTATAAAAATAACAGCCTATTTATTAGTAAAAGTCAATTCCTGATAAATATTGGCAATCAATTAAATGCATTCTTTCTCATCCAAAGAAAATATTTTTGTTATATTCCACTCAGTCTTATTTACTTTAATCAGAGAGGAATACACTATGAATCAGGAAAAATTGTCCGTACCTTCTAATGAAGAAATGGAAGCTATATTTAAACAATCTCAAGATATTTATGAAAAAGAACAATTACATTATGAGGCTATAGCAAAAGAAAAGCCTGAGCTTGCTAATCTGTTTGGGGGAATTCCTGTAATAAACCCACCAATTTACCCTATTCCCGTCATTAAAACGGCAGAGTATGTTAGCGGATATTTTAATATTAACACCTATCATCAGATTGGAAGCTATCCATTCATTCAAGTATCATCTTATCCTGTTTTAATTGGCAACAATCCACATACAAGAAGAAATGCTAATTTCAACGGATATATTTATGGCAGCTATAACATGCCACAAATAAATCTTAACAACCTTTATCTTAGTGGAGTAGTTCATCACACCAATACAATCATAAACACACCACTTAATTTTCAGCTTTTTATTTACCCACAAAAAATCCACCTGCGGTTATTTAAAGGAAATGTTTATTTAGGTGATTTAATTTCTGTATATCAGCATAATATATTGGTTACATACCCTATCGTTTTCTCCGGAATCGGAACTTTTAATTTCGTCTAAAATAATTTTTAAATCCAGATTTACTTTTTCTGCATATTACAGAAAAATGATTAATGGCCGCGCTAAAAATCTGCGCGGCTTTTTATTTATAGTGCCAGTACCGTTACCCACATTGGGCCTTTACCAACCGGATAACGCGCCAACTGAGTAAGTTTTCCGGTGTATTTATCAATACCGGATACGGAAATATGATCTGATTTTTGTCCAGAGGCAATTAAGAAACGCCCGCTGTGATCGATAGCAAAACCACGGGGCTGGCTTTCTGTTGGATAATGCCCTGCCAATGTCAGATGATAACCATCTTCTGACACGATAAAGTGGCTGATAACACTCTCAGAGCGCTCACTGGTATAAAGATGGCGGCCATCAGGTGTGATGTGAATATCCGCAGACCAGCGAACAGCCGAGAAATCAGCAGGTAACGAATCAACCGACTGCACAATCCGGTATTTTTCCCATTTACGCAGTACTTCAACGGTTGAATCGAGTTCATTGATGCAATAAATCGCTTCTTTCTCAGGATGAAAAGCCATGTGGCGTGGCCCAGCGCCGGCTTTTGTCGTAATTTCATCAGCACGACGTTCTGTCAGATATCCATACTCATTCAGATCAAAAATACGGATATGATCTTCCTTCAGACATGGGACCAGTAACTGATGGTTTTCCCGATCAATATTGGCAGAATGTGGCGCTTTCAGTCCTTCTACAACTTGAATAGGTGCTTTAGCAATGCCTTTTTCATCAATAGGATGGACACTTAAATTATTGAAGCTATAGGAAGCCGAAAATAAAAAACGCCCTGCTCTGTCCGTTGAGATATGTGTCGGACTTCCCGGTAATGGGGCAATGGACTGCTGCTCCAATCGTCCGTCAGCACTGATTTTATAAGTTACGATGCTGAACTGAGGGCGTATCCCAACATATAAATGCTTTCCATCAGGATGGATGACCATTGGCTGTACTTCGCCCGGCACACTGACTGTCTGGAGCAGTGAAAGTTCTCCGACAATATTCAGGGACCAGACGTGGATCTGACGACTATTCGGGCTCGCTGTATAAACTACTTGTTTCATTTTCTCTCCTTAAAGCTCCATCACTATTTTATTGATCTGCAATGATTCCTGAAAAGATATGTCTGTTAAACTGTATACACTTCGCCTTTCAAGTTGCCTCTTTGTTGGCTACGCTCGCTCACCCCAGTCACATAGTTGTCTATGCTCCTGGGGATTTATTCTCTTGCTGCCGCGACGCACCTTGAAATCCATTGTGTATATAATTATCAGTTTAACTGCTTTTCATTAACATATAATATTTGTTGAAATCATCAACAGCTTAGAGGCTAATTCATGTCATACCGCGTTATCGCACTGGATCTGGATGGAACGCTGCTCGATCCACAAAAAAATATTCTGCCAGAATCGCTCGCGGCTCTAAATGAAGCCCGTCAAGCGGGTATTAAGGTTTTGATCGCCACCGGCCGCCATCATGTTGCCATCCATCCGTTCTATCAGGCGCTTAAGCTCGACACTCCGGCGATTTGCTGTAACGGGGCTTATTCATATGATTATCAGGCTAAAAAGGTTCTGGCCGCTAATCCTCTCTCTATTCAGGAAGCCTCTCAAGTACTTTCTTATTTACAGGGCACTGAAATTGATCATCTGATGTATGTTGATGATGCTATTTTATATGAATCTCCACATACCGTTACCCGAACCCTTGCATGGTCAGATTCTCTGCCTGAGCATCAGCGCCCTACTCTCCTGCATATCAACAACTTTCAGGAAGCACTGAATAATGTCAATTTCATCTGGAAACTTGCCACTATGTCCCCCGATTTGGCGAAATTACGTGAGGTCAGTGAGCAGATCAGGGAAGAAGTCGATCTGGAGTGTGAATGGTCATGGTTTGATCAGGTCGATATCGCCAAAAAGGGCAATAGTAAAGGGCTGCGTTTACAGCAATGGGTTGAATCACAAGGGATGAGTATGAAAGATGTTATTGCTTTTGGCGATAATTTTAATGACATCAGTATGCTGGAATCCGCAGGTTTGGGGGTTGCGATGGGAAATGCCGTTGATGATGTCAAAGCGCGGGCAGATCTTGTTACCAAAGATAATGTTCAGCCCGGTATTGCAGAAGTTATCCGAAAATATGTGCTTTAACTTGTTTCACTCTGGAAGGAGCATAAGTCACCCGTGCTCCTTCCATTCCACTATATTCAGTTTATAAGTGCTGATTTAACGCAATACTTTTAATTTGCGCATACAGCCATTGCCCTTCACGCAGATTAAGTGCTTCCCGTGCCCACGGAGTAATCCTTGCCCACAGATAACGGTCAGCCAGAGCAAGTTTGACATCAACCTGACCAGCATCCTCGAAAAATTCAATGACTTTTACCTGTAAGGTATTACGAATACTACTGCCTTTTGGTGGCTCTAATACTAAAGAAACATCGGAAGCATCAATGCGGATACGCAAATCAGTTCCCTCTGTGACATTAATTTCCGGTAACCAGAGAGCTTTATCAGCCACCGCCACTGCTGTCATGTGGTAACGCTGATGATGCTCCATCACTGTTACAGTTAATATACTGCTCAGGTTATCCTTTTGCAGCCACGGTCGCAGGATGCTGTTTGACCACACTTCTTCCAGTGTGCCTGCCATCCTGATTTTTCCTTTATCCATAACAACTACGTTATCAGCCAGATGGATAATTTCATCCAAATTGTGACTGACATACAGGATCGGAATTTTGATATCTTCAGACAATTTTTCCAGATACGGCAATAATTCACGTTTACGGGGCAGATCCAGTGAGGCCATAGGTTCATCCATCAGCAAAAGTTCAGGCGCCGTCAATAATGCCCGCCCAATCGCAACCCGCTGTTTTTCTCCACCAGATAAAGTTATTGGAAAGCGTGATAGCAGATGCTCAATACCAAGCAATTCCACAATTTTGCCAAAATGTGGCTGCATGTCTGGCGACATACCATATTGCAAATTTCCTTTGACCCGATAATGAGGGAAAAGCCGGGCATCCTGAAATACATAGCCGATTCGACGTTTTTCCGGTGGCAGAAATATTTTGTGCTCTGTATCTACCAGAATGCGTTGGTTTAAGATAATGCGGCCTTTTTGTGGCCGGGTCAGACCGGCAATGGCATTGATTAACGAGGTTTTTCCTGCTCCGGAAAGCCCGAAGATGGCAGTAATGCTTTCCGCTGGCAATGTGGTATCAATCTGCATATGCAGATCACCCATATGCTGTTCGAAATTTAATTCTAACATGCTGCCCCCAGCCGTTTTCTTCCCCAACGGGTCAGCCACTCAGACAGCAATAATGACACCAGAGCCAAAATTACCGCGATCACACACAAACGTGCGGCGGCAGTTTCTGCTCCTGGCATTTCAATTAATGTATACATGGCAAGTGGAATGGTACGAGTCTCACCGGGAATATTTGACACAAAAGTAATGGTTGCGCCAAATTCACCCAATGAACGGGCAAATGCCAGCACAGAGCCAACAATAATACCCGGCAATGAAAGTGGTAAAGTAATCGTGAAAAAGACCTTAAGTGAACTGGCTCCTAACGTGTGGGCCGCCTGTTCCAGACGAAGGTCTATCGCTTCCAGAGCCAGACGGATTGCCCTGACCATGAGCGGAAAGGAAACAACCGCCGAAGCCAGAGCAGCACCTGTCCAGTTAAATGCAAAGCTAACACCGAACCAGTCATAGAGAAATTCCCCGAATATACCGCGACGCCCCATACTCATTAGCAACAGATAACCAACAACAACCGGGGGTAAGACCAGCGGTAAATGGATAACACTATCCAGCAGGGATTTCCCGAAAAACTGACAACGTGCCAGAACCCATGCCATCAAAATCCCTAATGGCAAACTGAACAGCACTGCAATCCCTGAGACTTTCAGACTCAGTAAAATTGCCTGCCATTCATATTCACTTAACATCTCCAAAAGAACAGTTCCTACAGTGAATTAAAACCGTAACGTGTGAAAATTTCTACGGCTTCAGGGGTTTTAAGATAATCATAAAAATCCTGTACCGCTTGATTTTCATGACCTTTAATAATTGCAACCGGATATTCCACCGGTTTATGACTCTCTTGCGGGAATACACCAACAACTTTCACTTTTTTGCTGGCAACAGCATCAGATCCATAAACAATTCCCAGTGGCACTTCTTCACGCTCGACCAGAGCCATACCACTACGCACATTGTTAGTTCGGGCCAACAATGGATTAACTAAATCCCATGCTCCCAGATATTGCAGGGATTCTTTAGCATAAATACCAACAGGAACATGGTCAGGATCACCAACAGCCAGATGCTCTCCGGCCAGTAAAGAACTCCATTTTGTTTCCTGATTGATATCGATTTTATTCAGCTTACTCTTTTTAGGCGCAATCAGAACCAGTTGATTTCCCAACAAAGTATGACGAGTATCTTCAATAATGAGTTTTTTGCCCGAAATATAATCCATCCATTGTTGGTCAGCAGAAATAAACAGATCTGCGGGTGCTCCCTGTTCTATTTGTCGAGCCAGTGTTGAAGATGATGCGTAAGAAGCAACAACCTCACCTTGAGTATCTTTTTTATACTGTTCGGCAATATCGTTAAGTGCATTCGTCAATGATGCAGCAGCAAAAACAGTCACTTTTTCCGCAGCCCAAGTGTTGCTAACAAGAGCAAAAGACACTACAGCCCCGGCCAATAACTGATAAAAATTCTTTATTACGCGCTTTTTCATATTGTATTCCACTTATGATAACCAAAACGGTGCGCTGTATATAACAAGATACAACGTTAAATGAAAATACTATTCTGAGATTAATCGGCAAGTTGTGAGCTAGTTTTAGCTTTTGTATTAAGTTGATGTAAAGATTACTCAGAAAACACAAATAATCTTCAATATTGTCAATATAGTAATGTGGAGAAAAGAAGTTATATACAGTGCTATATCTCGTTGTATTATATATTTTTCATCTTTCAAGTTGCCTCTTTGTTGGCCACAATACAACACAAAATTCATTGAATATAACTGCTGATATGTGCCGGAACAGAGTGCATTTTTAAAGCGAAAAACATTCGATATTTTACATAAATGAGGGCTAACTTTTGTTACACACCACCCCATTACAAAAAGACATCACCAAAAAACGGTTGCTGACAATAGCTGGCTTGGGCTGGATGTTTGATGCTCTGGATGTCGGTCTCTTATCCTTCTTACTGGCCGCCCTGAAACAAGATTGGGGACTAAGCTCAGAACAGTTAGGCTGGATAGGTAGTATTAATTCGATAGGCATGGCCGTCGGTGCTTTTGTCTTTGGCGTGATGGCTGATAAAACCGGACGAAAATCAGCCTTTATTGTCACACTACTGCTGTTTAGTGTAGGCAGTGGCTTAACGGCATTGGTCACCACATTAGCAGCACTATTGGTTCTGCGTTTTATTATCGGTATGGGTTTAGGCGGAGAACTTCCTGTCGCGTCAACGCTGGTGTCCGAAAGCGTAGAACCCCATGAGCGTGGGCGTCTGGTTGTGATACTGGAAAGCTTCTGGGCCTTCGGCTGGCTTGCCGCGGCATTGATTGCTTATTTTGTTATTCCAAGTTATGGGTGGCGGGTTGCCATGTTGCTGAGTGCTCTACCGGCTTTTTACGCTATCTACCTTCGTTTGCATTTACCCGATTCGCCACGCTATACACAAATGTGCGCCCAGAAACCCCTCAATTCAATTATGCATAATATACGAGAAGTATGGTCGGCCGATTATCGTCGAGCAACTGTCATGCTGTGGGTTTTGTGGTTCTGCGTAGTATTTTCCTATTATGGTATGTTTTTGTGGCTGCCAAGCGTCATGATGCTGAAGGGGTTTAGCCTGATAAAAAGTTTCCAATATGTGCTAATCATGACACTAGCTCAGCTTCCCGGTTACTTTACTGCCGCATGGATGATTGAACGCTACGGACGTAAATTCGTTCTGGCGAGCTATCTAATGGGAACTGCTGTCAGTGCCTATTTCTTCGGTACAGCTGATAGTATTACCCAGCTTCTTATCTTTGGCATTCTGCTGTCATTTTTCAATCTTGGTGCCTGGGGAGCAATCTACGCCTATACGCCAGAACAATATCCGACAGCAATTCGCGCAACCGGTGCTGGTATGGCGGCATCAATTGGGAGGGTAGGCGGTATCATTGGCCCTTTGATGGTCGGTTATCTGGTAGCGATGAATTCATCGATCTCCCTGATTTTTTCCCTGTTCGGCTTTTCAATTCTGGTGGCTGTAGGCGCTGTGATTTGGCTGGGGAAAGAGACTCGCCAGACAGAACTTATGCCGTAATAAAAAATAAACCCTGTTTGAAATAACAGGGTTTTTCAACAATCTGCTCTCAGTATATGACTTCTTTAGGAAAAAAAAATCGCAGAGGCGCTGGCGATCAAATTCAACCAAAATTAGCGCTCAATACTTTGTGTTTCACTTTTAGAGATAAGGTTAAACAATTCACCCAACCCATAAATCAGCCCAAGAATGGCTGCCATGACAACAGGAACCATGACCAGTTCAAACGCTATACTTTTAATCAGTTCAAACATGTATACCTCATATCATGAATGACTATCATCGAATCGAACAATAAGCTGTGCCTGATTCAGCTTCACACTCATCCGGCAATGAACGCCCGGTAATGAAACAAAAAGCTTTACTGCACAGACAACAATTACGCTATTCTAGACAATAAAAAGGTAACAGTAACCGACGAAACGTGCGATTCTTACGGTTATTCTGTAGAAACTTTCAAATAGTTACCTGAAATGAATCACTATGCAAGCCGAAATATTATTAACTCTTAAATTGCAGCATCGGGTTTTTGCCGATCCCCGGCGAATTGAATTGCTGAAGCAGATAAAAATTACGGGTTCTATCAGTCAGGGAGCCAGACAGGCCGGTATCAGTTATAAAAGTGCCTGGGATGCTATTAATGAGATGAACCATCTGGCAGATGAGCTATTGGTTGAACGAGCAACCGGTGGCAAAGGCGGTGGTGGCGCTCAACTGACTCCTTATGGCGAACGCCTGATACAGCTTTACGGCCTGCTGGAACAAATTCAGCAAAAAGCATTCGATGCTCTCAAACAGGATTCACTGCCTCTGGATAGTCTGCTGGCAGCCATTTCGCGGTTTTCTTTACAATCCAGCGCCAGAAATCAATTTTTCGGTACAGTCGTTGAGCGGGATAATGGAAATATTCAGCAAAATATTGGTATCCTGCTGGCTGATGGCAAAACATCTATCCGCGCTTCTGTAACAGAACAAAGTGCTGAACGCTTAGGATTGATAAAAGGAAAAGAGGTGATCGCACTTATTAAAGCGCCGTGGATTACCTTACGCAAAGGAGCTACCGTTTCCTGCAACACGACTTTTTCCGGAGACATTAACTCTTTCGAAAACACCCCCGTTTTTGAAAATCAGTTATCCGGCCAAGTCAGCCAGATTGAGGCAGGAGCACAGTGCAGCGAAATTATCGTGAGTCTGAATAGTGGCGAATCTCTCTGCGCCACATTATCCAATCAAGAAATAGAAAATTTAGGTCTTCAACTAAATGATATTGTCACCGCTCTTTTTGGTGCTGATAAAGTGATTATTGCAGCATTAAATTAGATATATACCCTATGGATTTCGAGTTGCATCGCGGCGGCAAAGGAGTAAGTCCCCTGAGCATAAATAACTATGCGGCGACTGGGGTGAACGAGTGCAGCCAACAAAGAGGCAATTTGAAAGACGACGGGTATATTTGCCCCCGTCAGGGGCATCCGAATATTCCCCCTAACAATTAATATTCCCCCATCCCGAAATATAAATCCATAACGAATAACAGACGACTACTCATTGACATTGAACAGTATTCCGCTTATTTCTGTGATCCTTTAGTTGATGTTGCTTAAATAAGGAAGAAAAATGTCTGAATTGCAAGTATCGCAAGGTAGTTTCCGTTTAAGTGACACCCGTATCCTGAAGATACCGTCACTAAAAATCATCTCTGGGGAGAACTGGGCATTTGTCGGTTCGAATGGCAGTGGGAAGTCTTCTCTGGCCTGTGTTTTATCGAATGAATTAACCCAACTGACGGGTGAAATACATTGCTCGTTCCATACTCCTGTACGCCTCTCTTTCGAGCAACTTCAGCAACTGGTTGATAAAGAATGGCAACGCAACAATACAGACCTGCTCAGTGAGGATGAGGACGATACTGGACACACTGCCGCAGAAATCATTCAGCTTCACCATAAAGATAATGAATTGTGCCTTGAGCTATCCGCATATTTCGGCATTAAAGATCTGCTCTCACGCCGTTTCAAGTATCTTTCTACCGGTGAAGTGCGGAAGGTGTTGCTTTGTCAGGCATTAATGGCGGATCCAGACCTTCTTATCCTTGATGAACCTTTTGACGGATTGGATGCTTATGCCCGCACTCAGTTATCTCAGCTATTATCAACACTGGCCGAAAAAGGTATCACACTGATTTTCCTGTTAAACAGATTTAACCAGATCCCTGATTTTGTCGAGAGAATTGGTGTACTCGCCGATTGTCAGCTGATGCTATCCGGAGAAAAAAAGCACGTTTTGGCTGAATCTCTGGTTGCACAATTAGCACACAGTGAAAAACTAAAAAATATTCGGCTGCCGGAAACAGATGAGTACCGAATTGATGAGCAACTTCTCTCAGATCAACCGCTGGTATCAATGCAGGATGTTGTTGTTCAATACAATGATAAACCGATATTACATGGCCTAAGCTGGCAGGTTAATCCCGGTGAAAACTGGCAGATTATTGGCGAGAATGGAGCAGGAAAATCCACTCTTCTCAGCCTGATTACCGGCGATCATCCTCAGGGTTACAGTAATCAGCTAGTTCTATTTGGCCGCCAGCGAGGCAGTGGAGAAACTATCTGGGATATTAAACGCCACATTGGCTATGTCAGTAATAGTATTCACCTTGAATATCGTGTCAGTACCAGCGTCCGTAATGTTATTCTCTCCGGTTTCTTCGACTCCATCGGGCTTTATCAGGCTGTTTCAGATCGTCAACGACAATTGGCAAATGAGTGGCTGGCATTATTGGGTTTATCCGATGCAACTGCAAACAGTCCGTTTCATAGTCTGTCATGGGGTCAGCAACGCCTTGTATTAATTGCCCGTGCCTTAGTGAAACATCCGGCTTTGTTAATTCTTGATGAGCCATTGCAAGGGCTTGATTCACTCAACCGGCAGTTAGTCCTGCGTTTCATTGATATCATGATTAAAAATGGCGATACGCAACTTCTGTTTGTCTCCCACCATCAGGAAGATGCGCCAGAATGCATCACTCATCGGCTGAAATTTATTCCTGATGGCGATATTTATCGTTATGAAACCGAGCTGACTTTTAGCCCTCTTTTGTGATTTTCTAATATTCTTCATTTTTCAGGCCGTCTCTGACCGGAGGCCGGCCTGAAACCCATAAAATATTAATTCCTCTCTCAACTGATACTGAAGAGGGATAAATGTGTAACGTGTTCTATAAATATTTTTTTGATAGTCCCTATTATTTTTTTGAATTTTTTGTCTATTGCTATAAAATCCCGCCCTATTTTTTAGATCGTTTACCTATTTTTTTCAAAAAGAACCGAGAATTGTATGGGCTGGACTTTACTTGCCGCTTCGCTGGCACTGTTAGATATTCGCCAAAAAATCGCATTTTTCATTGCATTCTTAGCTATCGCTGTTGGGATCAGCACTCACATACTGGCCTACCCCGCGATCACCTCATTATTAATGATAAGTGTATTGGGTGTGGCGCATGTCTATTTCAATACCAAAAGGCATTTTATCGGTAAAAGCATTACCGAAGCCATGTTGGTTATCGTTAGTATTTTGTTATTTATACATTTTATTCCCGGTTTTCATAACCTGAAATATCTGGACAAAGTACAGGTTGGGCCACTCAGTGCACCTTTTTCTATGTACTTCAATTTTGACAAGGCACTGGTTCCTTTTCTTTTATTGTGCTGTATGCCAAGCCTATTCCGCTGTAACCCAGTAGTTAATGCTCCTGCTCACGGCTGGGCGTTGTTAATCGCAGCGATACCAGCATTATTAGGGCTTGCTACATCGCTTGGCGGGTTGGCAGTTGAACTCCACCTACCAAGTTGGTTTCCTGCCTTCGTTGTTGCCAATATTTTATTTGTATCACTAGCAGAAGAAGCCTTATTCCGTGGCTATATTCAACAAAAGCTCAGTCAGTGGATGAATCCCTATTTTGCGCTGATCATTACTTCTTTACTATTTGGTGCCGCCCACTTCGCAGGCGGTGGACTATTGATGGCCTTCGCAACACTGGCAGGCCTGATTTATGGTATAGCGTGGATGTGGAGTGGCCGTTTATGGGTAGCTGTCGGATTCCATTTTACCCTTAATGTATTACACCTGCTGTTTTACACTTATCCGATTAAAACGATCATCAGCTAATTTCCGCTATCTTATCTATACACATGGATTTCAAGTTGCAGCCAGTCAGGCTGCAACTCCTTCCATATATGATTTAAGACAGAAGTTCATCGACTATTGTTTGCTGTTTCAGTCTATCGCGCCATATAATGCCCGCAGCGAGCATTTCATTTTGTATTAAAAAGTAATGATAGGAGTTTAAGCTATGGCTGTAACTAAGCTGGTTCTTGTAAGACATGGTGAGAGCGAGTGGAACAAAGAGAACCGTTTTACGGGGTGGACTGATGT
The DNA here is from genome assembly GCF_963876495.1 of Xenorhabdus sp. KJ12.1. NCBI lineage: Bacteria > Pseudomonadati > Pseudomonadota > Gammaproteobacteria > Enterobacterales > Morganellaceae > Xenorhabdus > Xenorhabdus sp. KJ12.1. Next base: position 115,031 of record NZ_CAWNQH010000105.1, on the reverse strand, counting down.
TGAACTGTCTGATAAAGGCCGCAATGAAGCGCAACAGGCTGGTCAATTGCTGAAACAGGAAGGTTTTGCTTTTGATTTCGCCTATACATCTGTTTTAAAACGCGCCATTCATACTTTGTGGAATATTCTGGATCAGGTCGATCAACAATGGCTACCAGTTGAAAAAAGCTGGAAACTGAATGAACGCCATTATGGTGCCCTACAAGGTCTGGATAAAGCAGAAACAGCAGCTAAGTATGGTGATGATCAGGTTAAATTATGGCGTCGTGGCTTTGCCATCACTCCTCCTGATCTGACCAAAGATGATGAGCGTTATCCCGGCCATGACCCTCGCTATGCAAACCTGAAACCAGAAGAACTTCCTGTCACAGAAAGCCTGGCAACGACTATCGAGCGTGTTGTTCCTTACTGGGAAGAAGTAATTAGACCTCGCGTTGCAAACGGTGAAAAAGTTATCATCGCTGCTCACGGCAATTCGCTGCGCGCACTGGTGAAGTATCTGGATAATATGGGCGAAGACGAAATTCTTGAGTTAAATATTCCAACTGCTGTACCGCTGGTTTATGAATTCGACGAGAATATGAAGCCAATTAAACACTATTATCTGGGTAATGCGGATGAAATCGCTGCAAAAGCAGCGGCTGTCGCAAACCAGGGTAAAGCAAAATAATTGAGAAAGACATAAAAAGCCGGAAATCATTCCGGCTTTTTTTCATACAAAATCATCCTCGGCGAGTTCTGACAGCCTGAGACAACTGCTGTAATAGCAGTTCTGTATCATCCCAGCCAATACAGGCATCTGTCACACTTTTCCCATAAACCAGTGGCTCATCATCATCTAAACTTTGGTTGCCTTCAACCAGATGGCTTTCAACCATCACACCGATAATCGCATTCTCTCCGGCAGAGATCTGGCCACAAACATCAGCCCCTACATCCATCTGCCTTTTGAACTGCTTCGCACTGTTTGCATGGCTGAAATCAATCATTACCTGCGGTTTCAATCCTGCTTTTAATAAACCTTCTTTCACCGCGCTGACATGTTCAGCACTGTAGTTTGGCTCTTTTCCGCCACGCAGAATAATATGGCAATCCTGATTGCCCGTCGTATTAACGATGGCAGAATGACCCCATTTAGTTACTGACAGGAAGCAGTGTGATGAGCCGGCAGCATTGATGGCATCAATCGCTACTTTTATTGTACCGTCAGTACCGTTTTTAAAACCCACCGGGCAGGACAGCCCTGATGCCAGCTCACGGTGAACCTGAGACTCGGTTGTACGTGCTCCTATTGCTCCCCAGCTCATCAGATCGGCAAGATACTGGGGGGTAATCATATCAAGGAATTCACCTGCTGCCGGTAACCCAATATTATTAATATCGAGCAGAAGTTTACGTGCTGTGCGTAACCCATCATTGATATCAAAGCTACAATCCATTTTCGGGTCATTGATTAACCCTTTCCAACCAATTGTAGTACGCGGTTTTTCAAAATAAACCCGCATCACGATTTCCAGATCTGCTTTCAATTCGCGGCGCAATTTATTCAGGCGCTCTGCATATTCCAGTGCAGCCTTTGGGTCATGAATTGAACATGGGCCAATTATTACCAATAAACGATCGTCTGCACCAATTAAAATGTTATGAATGCCTTCACGAGCTTCACGAACGGTAGCAGCAGTATCTTTTGTTGCAGGGAATTTTTCGAGTAATGCAACTGGTGGCAATAATTCTGTTATTTTTCTTATCCTTACATCGTCATTCTGGTAATTCATCGGCCTTTCACCTAATGTGTTTACAGTTATTTAAAATAATTTTGTGATCTCAATCTAACTGTTAGATGAAGTGCTGTAAATAATCTTTATGAGTAAATAAGCAGAATTTTTATAAAAGAGAAAAAATATATATCCAATGGATTCGGAGCTACATCACGCCAGTAGGAAAATCACGAATTAATCGAAAACGAATTTGCCAATCAAATACGAGCCGAGAGGAAAGGCTATAGTCCCTTATTAATTCCAGAAATTCAGGTAACTAAATGTTTATAAAAAGATAACCTGAACAAATAATGTCACTAACAAAGAGGACATTGGAAAAATAGCATGTATAAATGGAATATCAACAAACAGGCCATAATGACTTATGGCCTGTTCCGGGCTAGTTATTAATTTGAATTTTCAGTGGAAGTACGTTCTGTAGATGATGTTTCATGATTATTCTTAGCTACTTTTATCCATAGACGAGCACCGTTCAAAGCAATCCCTGTCAGAATAATATATTGCAACGACATCGCTAATACGCCTTGCTTGTAGTAAATGGCAACGCTGATCACATTAATAATCACCCACAACAGCCAATTTTCTACATGCTTACGGGTCATGAGAATCATAGCCACTATTGATAATACGGTCATAACAGAATCCCAGAATGGGAAAGCATCTGGCAGCAAGTCAGGCATGGTGATCCCAAAGCCCATTCCCTGTAAAGCAATCACAGAAACTTTTGCCATATAACCAAATATTTGGTCAATATTAAATGTCATTACCAGGATAAAAAGGAGGGAAATAGTAGCCACACTGAACATCTGTTTGGAGCTGAGCCAGCGGATCTTTAATTCTTTCTGTTGCTGTTCATCGACTCTGCTCCATGCATACCAACCATAAATGTTGGCAGCAAAGAAGAAAATTTGTAGCATAAGACTGGCATAAAGCTGGATCTGAAAAAATATCACCGCAAATAGGGAAACATTAATTAAACCAAATAAATAGTTAATAATTTTTTCCTGACTCGCAAGCCAGATACATAATAAACCTGCAATTGTACCAACAGCCTCGATATATGAGGGTTGATAACCAAAGATCTCCACAGGGATATGGTTATTTATACTGAAAAATCTGCTGAGAAAATCCATACTTTTTATCCTTACCGTAATTAATGTTTAGTATGTCAATAACAAAGGCATTAAATCAGGTTAAAAACCAACCTTATAGCCAGTTTTTGTTTTATATACTAAACAAGATAGCGAGTTTTTAAGTAAAAGTCTTTAAGTATTTTAGAAATTTTAATGTCAATTACCAGACGCTGATATGGTAAACATAAAAACCAATTATTAATAATTACACTTGGAAAATAGTTAGGGAATTATAAAAAAGGAATTTATCTTAAATGTGATTTAAATAAAAACAAAGTGATACCAATATATAAAAAATTAGATTAAAACATTAGCAGAAATAGTGAAATTTCATTTATAATTTTACTTTATGATTAAATATAAAATCATATAATTGAAATTATTTTCTTGACATAATAAAGAGTGACAACTAACTTTTATTATATATTTTGGATGAATAATTTTATCCGCATTAAAAAAACCATTCACATTGGATTATAATGATATTCATACCTCATATATTGCTAAGAAAAATCAGAGTATATGAGCATTAATTCATGCTTAACACATTGAATAATTTAGCTATATCATGATTAGGTGATTCATCAGAAATACGATTATTCCATAAGTTAAAACATATTACTGATATTTTTAAATATATTATTATTTTCAAATAATCATTTAAATAACATCTAGTTATGATAGTTGATATTATTTTACTTTCACAGAAATCACCTTAAAAAATAAATCCCGTTCAAATATCACACTTATAAATATAAAAATATTACTTCTGTATTTTTCAGATTGCTGTTATGACATCCATTCTTTATATTTCATACACATCAATAGGAAAGAATAATGGACAGACAAAATCCAACAGACGATACTAATCCCACATTTATTCCCGGTAATAAATATGTACTCTCTTGGGATAGTGCAGGTAATTGGATGATAAATGGTAAATCTTTCCAATTTTTCGGCGGAGAAATTCATCCTTCACGGGTTCCATCTCAATATTGGGATCACCGGATCAAAATGATCAAAGCTCTCGGGTGTAATACGATATCACTCTATCTAATGTGGAATTTTCATGAACTACCTGATGGAGCTTTTGATTTCTCATCGTCAGACAAAAATATCGCACACTTCATCGATCTATGTGCAACTAACAATATGTGGGTATTGTTACGTCCCGGACCATATTCTTGCGCAGAATGGGATTTTGGTGGATTACCACCACGTATGTTAGCCGATCCTCAGTTCCATGACTCTTCAGATAAGTTACAAATACGCGGCAATTTCCCAAATTACATGTCAGCCGTACTAAAATGGAATACAGCCCTTTATGAACGGGTCATTAAAGGACGGACGCTGACCTCAGGTGGCCCAATCATGCTGATAGCGCTAGAAAATGAATATACCTCTTGGGGTCCGGACGATCCCGCTCACCCAACTGCGCTGGCAGCACAATGGGTAAGTTTAGGCTATACAGAGAAGTTTTGTGTTTGTGAAGGCTGGGCGAACGCGTTTAAAAATAATCACATTCCACTACCGACCAATACGGCGTACGGGCTGACAGCTGAAGGAAATAGTGTTTCACATCACAATGAAGCTAAACAATACTATCAGGTCGCAAGTTTTGGTGCAGAATGCTATCCCGGTTGGATATGTCATTGGACCGAGGAAAAACAAACAATTTACATCGATACTTTTGCAGATATAGTCGCAAGGCTGGCAAAAGCAGGTTGTTCATTTGTCATTTACGTTGGGCACGGCGGTACTAACTTTGGCTTTACGGCTGGCAGTAATGGAAAGTCAACTTCATCAGTCCCAGTGATAACCTCTTATGACTATGGCGCACCAGTATCAGAAAATGGCCGACAAAATGCAAATTTCCAAGTTATTAAAACTGCTTATGCTAAAAATGCTTCATATATAGTACCTTCTAATCCAATTCCTGCGTCTATCCCCAGTATTACTGACGGCGAAATCTCGCCAATATCGAACAGCCAATTCGTTTTCAGTGATTTTCTATCTAATGTCATTCCGACCATTCCAAACCCCATACCACAGACCATTGAGTGGATCGCGTTGACTCTTAACAGCCAACAACCAGCCAGTACTGGTATTTATCCGGCTGGCATCGCTGTTTATCAAACAGAGCTACCTAAGTCAGGTTATGATCTCTCTGTGGAATTCAATCGGCCACCTGATTTTGCATTGGCCTTCCTCAACGGGGTTCGTGTTACAAGCGATGTATTAACAACGGTGAAAGGGGGAAAAATATCTCCTGTAACTTCATTCAAACTTGATGATGTGCCGCCAAATTCTATATTACAGATCGTCTGTATGTCATTCGGACGAGCAAATTATGGTGGTGATGAAATGAGAACGGATGGACGTGGTCTTTCTGGCAACGTAATTCTGAATGGTGATGTGCTGACAAACTGGAAAATGACTCTTTATCCGCTATTGGCATCACAACTGGCGAAACTGCCTTTCGGTATCAATAAACCCTCGAGCCCTCGTCCATTCTTTGCTAAAGCAATTCTTACTATCGATATTCCTAAAGACATGTATATTGATATGTCCTCATGGGGTACTGGCTACGTTTTAGTGAACGGACACAATCTCGGCCGTTATTGGACGTTGGCAGGCCCTCAGGCCCGGCTATATTGCCCCGGAGTGTGGTTAAACAGCGGCAGTAATACGATTATCATTTTTGAATTTACTCAGGCTACTGCCGGTACGCTTAGCTTCTTTAGTTCGAGTAATTTGCCATATAACCATTAGAATATAAGCTTATTACTATCAGAGATGATAGGTTTAGATGGTGGGTCGTGCAGGATTCGAACCTGCGACCAATTGATTAAAAGTCAACTGCTCTACCGACTGAGCTAACGACCCATCTGAGGTATGTCTGAATTGAAGATTTAAATGGTGGGTCGTGCAGGATTCGAACCTGCGACCAATTGATTAAAAGTCAACTGCTCTACCGACTGAGCTAACGACCCATTTACATCTTGTTTAGCAACACTATTGCTTGCCAACGGCGGCATATATTACTGATTTCTCAGCGCGGCGCAACATTTATTTTATTAAAACCCGTTCAAGCGACTACTAATCACCCAATTATCCCCAAAAAGACCGATATATAACCTTTTGGGGATAATTATTACATTCCAGCAATCTTTTTGGCAGCCATTTTTGCCGCGTTGGTACCGGGATATTGCTTAACTACCTGCTGATAAACTGCCTTGGCTTTATCCTTTTGCCCTTTTTCCTGCATGATCAAACCAACTTTATACAAGGAATCGCTGCTTTTTGATGACTTAGGATAATTTTTCACCACTGTCGCAAAATAATAAGCCGCATCATCTTTCTTGCCTTTGTTGTAATTCAACTGACCTAACCAATAGTTAGCATTCGAAAGGTATTTAGACTTAGGATACGCTTTAACAAAGTTCTGAAAAGCGACGATTGCCTTATCATATTCTTTGGTATTAATAGCCAAAGCGACGGCAGCATCATAATCTCCCTTCTCACTACCTGTACTCGTGGCAGTGGCCGGTTGATTATCTGCGCTTTTCTCTGCTGACGGAGTAGCATTATCAGTTTCAGAACCTGAAGGATTGGTGATTTTATCCAGTTGCTGATAAATGTCCTTCTGGCGCTCAATAACCTGATTTAATTGGTACTGATTTTCCTGAATCTGACCACGTAGCGTATCAATATCACGTTGGGAATCAGCAAGCTGCTGCTGAAGTTGAGTTAATAACTGACTGTGAGCGTCAGAAATACGCTCTAACTGGGAAAGGCGCTCATCGGTGGAGCCTGAGCCGACATTACTGATTGGCGCTCGGGCGGTAGCGGCCCAAGGAGCCGCTACGCCAACCAATAACGACAGACCCAATACAAAACGTCTGAAGTTACTGTTCATGCATTACTCTTAGTATACGATTACAGCGCGACGGTTTTTAGCGTATGCTGCTTCGTCATGACCCAGTACTGCTGGTTTTTCTTTACCGTAAGAAACAACAGCGAGCTGGTCAGCTGAAACGCCTTTGCCTTGCAGGTACATTTTAACTGCATTTGCACGACGCTCACCCAGAGCGATATTGTACTCAGGAGTACCACGCTCATCCGCATGACCTTCGATAGTCACTTTAACAGATGGATTGCTACGCAGGAATGCAGCGTGTGCATCCAGCATCTGAGCAAATTCATTGTTGATGTCGTATTTATCGAAACCGAAGTATACGATGTTGTGGTTTTGCAGTTCCTGCATTTGCTGACGTGCTAATTCTTCAGCAGACAGACCTGCTTTAGAAGAATTATCAACAGTGCTTACGCCTGACTGATCACTGTTACCATTTTTATTGGTATTACTACACGCTGCTACGGCCATGATTGGTAAAGCTAACATCAGCCCTTTTAGCACTTTGTTCAATTGCATCTCTTTGATCCTTTTATAGTTTGCCATACATACTTGTTATGCATCACAGATACGGCGACCAGGCAGGAGCTTTCACCTGTCCATCAGTAGCCGGAAGACGCGCTTTGAAACGTCCGTCAGTCGAAACTAGCTGCAATACAGTCCCCAACCCTTGGGTGGAGCTATAAATAACCATAGTGCCGTTAGGTGCGATACTCGGCGTTTCATCTAGAAACGTATCTGTCAAAACCTGAACAGATCCCGTTGCCAGATCCTGTTTGGCGATGTGCTGACTGCCACTCGCTGTGCTGACCATAACGATAAACGTACCGTCAGGACTCACATCAGCGTCCTGGTTCTGTGAACCTTCCCAAGTCAGTCGTTGTGGAGCACCGCCATTAATATCAATTTTATATAACTGTGGGCGACCGCCCTGGTCCGAAGTATAGACCAGCGTCTTATTATCCGGCATCCAGCTTGGCTCAGTATTGTTACTGCGGCCGTCCGTGATCTGATTAATTTGCCCTGAGGCCAAATCCATCACATATAAATTCAGGCTGCCCGTTTTAGATAATGCAAAAGCGAGCTTGGTGCCATCTGGGGAAAATGCCGGTGCACCGTTGTGACGAGGAAACGATGCAATCTGACGCACAGCCCCTGTTGCCAGAGTCTGGATCACCAGAGAAGAATGCCCGCCTTCAAATGTCACATAAGCCAGTTGAGAACTATCTGGTGACCATGCCGGTGACATTAAGGGTGCTGGTGAACGATGCACGACATTTTCGTTATAGCCGTCATAATCAGCGACACGCAATTCATACGGGTACTTATCTGTGGCTGTTTTCTTAACGACATAAGCTATACGAGTCGCAAATGCTCCCTTGATGCCAGTCAATTTTTCAAATACTTCATTACTGACTGTATGTGCAGCATAGCGCAGCCATTTTTTATCAACTTGAAATTGATTCTGAGCCAAGACCGAACCGGGCGTACCAACGACATCAACCAATTGATAGGAAACTAAATATTTACCATCAGCAGCAGGCTGAACCTGCCCGACAACCACTGAATCTATCCCAAGGGCAGACCATGCGGCAGGTGTAACTTCCGATGCCGTGGTAGGTTGTTGTGGCATACGATCCGAAGTGATGGGATTAAACTTCCCACTGTTTCTCAAATCAGCTGCAACAATAGAACCAATTGCTTCAGGTGGAGTATCCGCCCCAGTCCATTTGAATGGTACAACGCCAATAGGACGGGCTGAATCAACACCCTCTGTAATTTCAATGCGAACTTCCGCACGGGCAACTGTTGCCCACAGCAGCAGAAAACCCAATAATGCCTTAAACGTCAGTTTAAAAGTTTGCTTCATCATCTCTCCCTTATCGCGATCACCATGCCCGCAATAATCCGCCGGATTCTAACAAACGCCAACAAACAAAACCAGATACCTAAATAAAATCTGATGATTTTGTTTACATAGATAAATTATCCGCAGTTTTACCTAATAAATTATCCATTATTACCAAATATTTATCTTACTACGGCTTAAAGTCTAGTGAGAAACTCTTGAAATGTTCATAAACCTCTTTACTTGGTGGGCGGGGCATTTTTGTTTGGTTAGCCGCTGCAATTGCCGCTTGGCACAGAGCAGGATCGCCTCCATTAGCATGAATGCTAATTAACATACCATCCGGTGCCAGTTTTATCGTCAAATCACAGGTGCGCCCTAAGTACAAACTCGGATCAAGAAACTTACCCTGAATTGCCGCACGGATTTGTCCTTTATAATTATTGATATCTGATTCAGAAGCGCCACTCTTTTTACCTCCGCCCTTACCTGCTGCGGATGCCCCTCCCTGTTTAGGTGTGTCGGAAGTTAGCCCACCTAACAGATCATCGACTGTCTGAGCCTGTTTGGCGTCTTCTGCCTTGGCTTTCGCTTTTGCTTTGGCCTCTGCTTTGGCTTTAGCGGCTGCTTCCGCTTTAGCTTTTTCTTCAGCTGCCGCTTTAGCCTTCGCTTCGGCTTCTGCTTTAGCTTTTGCCTCAGCCTCTACTTTTGCCTTCGCTTCCGCTTCGGCTTTACGTTTCGCCGCTTCTTCAGCTTCTTTTCTGGCCTGAGCCTCTGCTTTTTGTCGAGCCTCTTCCTGTTCTTTCAGAATTCTTTCCTGCTCTGCTTTCGCTTTGGCTGCTGCTTCTTCTGCAATTTTCTGCTCTTGGCGAGCTTTAGCGGCGGCAGCATCAGCCTGTTTTTTCTGCTCTTGCGCAACCTGCTGTGCCTTTATCCGCTCTTCTTCCGCAGCTTTCAGGCGCTCTTGCTCTTCCGCCTGCTTAGCTCGCAATTCAGCAGCCTGTTGTTCGGCTTTTTTCTTCCGCTGCTGCTCAGCCAGCTTTGCATTAGCCTGTTGCTGTTGCTGCTGGTTATATTGTTGAACTACGGCATTTGGATCGACCATAACCGCATCAATAACTGTACCACCGACTCCACCACCGCCCATCTCAGTTTTTTGTTCTAAAGAACCCCAAATCAGAAACCCGAACAGGATAATGTGCAAAATAACTGAAATAATAATGGCGCGATTTAGCCTGCTGTTTTGCTTGTTTGTCTTTCCCACGCTCGACATCCAGAAACTTTAAGTGTAAGCCGCCATTCAGGCGCCAATAGGTTGAGTCATTAAACCCACTGATTTCACTCCCGCCTGACGAAGCATATTCAGAGCCTTGATGACTTCATCATAAGGAACTTCTTTTGAACCCCCAATCAAGAAAATTGTTTTAGGGTTAGCTTTTATCAGAGTTTGAGCTTCAGCAATAATTTGTTGCTCTGGTAATAATTCCAGACGCTCCTGATTAACAACCATGTTGTACCGCCCTACCCCAGAGACCTCTACTATAACGGGAGGATTATCAGTGCTGGAAACCGTTTTCGAATCCACTGAGTCAGGTAGATCAACCTCTACGCTTTGCGTAATAATGGGTGCGGTTGCCATAAAAATCAGCAGTAAAACCAGTAACACGTCCAGCAAGGGAACGATATTGATTTCGGATTTTAGCTCACGTCTGCGACTACGAGTGCGCGCCATTCGCTTTTCCCCTTACTTTTTACGACTTGTTAGTATTAGAAACAAAAGCCTGACGGTGTAATATCGCCAGAAATTCTTCCATAAAATTGTCGTAAGTTTGTTCCAGTTTATTGACACGCTGATTCAGACGGTTATAAGCCATAACGGCAGGAATGGCTGCAAACAGACCGATTGCTGTTGCAATCAGAGCTTCTGCGATACCGGGTGCAACCATCTGTAACGTTGCCTGTTTCACTGATCCCAACGCAATGAAAGCGTGCATAATACCCCAAACTGTCCCGAACAGGCCGATATAAGGGCTGATAGAACCGACGGTACCCAGGAATGGAATATGATTTTCCAGTGTTTCCAATTCACGGTTCATGGAGATACGCATAGCACGGGAAGCCCCGGTCAGAATAGCTTCAGGCGCATGGCTGTTTGCCTGATGTAAACGAGAAAATTCTTTAAAGCCAGAATAGAAAATTTGTTCAGTGCCGCTTAATGAATCACGATGTGACTGACTCTCTTTATAAAGGCGGGACAATTCAATCCCAGACCAGAATTTATCTTCAAATGCTTCCACTTCCCGAGTGGCGGAATTCAGAATTCTTGTTCTTTGAATAATAATCGCCCAAGAGACGACAGAAAAACCAATCAGAATTAACATGATCAGCTGTACTAAAAAGCCTGCCTTCAGGAATAAATCTAGGATGTTCATGTCAGTCACTGCTTAAACTCCGCGACAATAGACTTTGGAAGCGCAATAGGCTTCATTTGAGATGAATTTACGCAGACAACCAGACATTCTGCGTTACTGATAACTACATCATTACAATCAATTATCCGTTGAGTAAATGTCAGCGAAGCACCGCGGATATTCGTCACTTCGCACTCCACAACCAGCTTATCATCTAATCTGGCTGGCTTCCGGTAGTCAACGGTCATACGACTGACAACAAAACCAATTTGTTCATCCAACATATACTTCTGGTGGAAGCCCTTATCACGCAACATTTCTGTGCGGGCTCTTTCATAAAAAGCCAGATATTGAGCGTGATAGACCACACCACTAGCATCTGTGTCTTCGTAATAAACACGGATAGGCCAACGGAACAACATATTACTCACACATAATCCTAATCAGACTAATTGACGCTGCCACTATACTTAAGACAATAGCGCTTTGGAATGACTTGTTATTAAACTAGTCAAAAAAATTTATGGGCCAGTGTCCTGTAAAATTACAAATAGTTTACTTAAAGAAATGATATAAGCCAAAAATAAGGATTAAAAGTGCGGGTAATGGATGAAAAAAGAGACGCCAGACAAAATGTTTAGGATTAAATCCAACGCCGAAAATAACCCCGGAACAAATTGCCCAAATCAGTAAAATACCCTGCCATATCATCAACGAACTGGTGTTCGATGCAAATCGGGTCGGATCCCACAAAATACAGAAAGCAAGCCCTAAAGCCATAATGAGGATAAGGGCCCTCAACAGGCCCTTATTCATTATTAGCTGATAAAGTCTATCAACCAACATTATTTTTTGTCACTCTCAGTTACTTTTTTTGACTCACTGTGCTCAAGAGCTAAAGCCGCAATAATGGCAAAACTACAAGCTAAGAGCGTTCCGAGAATCCAGGCAAAATACCACATGTGCTATGCTCCTTTAGTACAGTGAATGTTTGTTGTTTTCAATGTAACCCTTATCCAGACGCCCGGAGGTTTTGTAGTAACACCAGATGGTGTATGACAAAACAATCGGAACAAAGATAAGCGCAACAACGAACATAATTTGTAGTGTCCACTGACTGGATGTTGCATCCCACATGGTCAGACTGACATTTGGATCAAGGCTTGATGGCATCACAAACGGGAACATGGATATCCCTGCGGTCAGAATAATGCAGGCAACCGTCAATGATGAGAACAGGAAAGCCCAGGCACCTTTATCCAGTTTAGTGGCTAGCATAGTCAACAGAGGGAAAACCACACCCAGTGCAGGTATCGCCCACAATATCGGCTGGTTATTAAAGTTGATCAGCCATGCACCTGCCTGTTGAACCACTTCTTTATGTAATGGATTAGATACGCCGTTTACATCCAGACCGCCAGTCACAACATAACCATCGATACCGTAAATCAGCCACACACCCGCCAGTAAGAAAGCCACCGCTGTGATTAACGCACAAACCTGTGTCGCAGTACGGGAACGAAGGTGCAATTCACCTGTAGTACGCATTTGCAGGTAAGTGGCTCCCTGCGTAATGATCATCATCAAACTGACAACACCGGCGAGAAGACCATAAGGATTCAGTAGCCCGAAGAAAGATCCTTCATAAGATACGCGTAAATAAGAATCTACCGCCAGTGGCACCCCCTGTAACAGGTTGCCGAATGCCACACCAATCACCAACGGTGGCACGAAACTGCCGACAACAATCCCCCAATCCCACATATTACGCCATTTTCTGTCTTCCAGTTTTGAACGATAGTCAAAACCGACCGGACGGAAGAACAGAGCCGCCAGTACCAGAATCATCGCGACGTAGAAACCGGAGAAAGCAGCAGCATATACCATTGGCCAGGCAGCAAATAATGCTCCCCCAGCGGTGATTAACCACACCTGGTTGCCATCCCAGTGAGGGGCTACAGAGTTAATCATGATACGGCGTTCAGTGTCATTTTTGCCAATAACCCGCAACAGGACACCAACACCCATGTCAAAACCATCGGTTACTGCAAACCCGATTAGCAACACACCAATCAGCAGCCACCATATAAATCGTAATACTTCATAATCAAGCATAAGTGGACTCCCGCTTACTCAATACTGTTCACTGAAGAATTCTTCGTTGAAGAAACGGCTTTTTGTTCAAAATGATAGCGCCCTGTTTTGAGGCTACTCGGGCCAAGACGGGCAAATTTGAACATCAGGAACATTTCAGCAATCAAGAACAAGGTATACAGACCACAAATCAGTGCCATTGAGAAAATCAGATCCCCGACACTGCGTGTCGAAGCGGCAACCGCGGTTGGTAATACTTCACCAATTGCCCACGGCTGACGGCCATACTCTGCAACAAACCAGCCTGCTTCAACAGCAATCCACGGCAGTGGAATACTGAACAGTGCTGCACGCAACAACCATTTCTGCTGACCGATACGGTTACGGATAACACTGAAGAATGCCAGGCCAATAACCAACAGCATGATAAAGCCACAGGCAACCATGATACGGAATGCAAAATAGAGTGGAGCTACACGTGGAATAGAGTCTTTCGCAGCTGCTTTGATCTGTTCTTCTGTCGCGTTTGTTACCTCTGGAGTGTAACGTTTGACCAGCATACCGTAGCCAAGATCTTTCTTACTTTCGTTGAATGCGCTACGTACTGCCGGATCAGTATTGCCTGCACGCAATTCTTCGAGTAACTCATAGGCTTTAAGTCCGTTACGGATACGTTGCTCATGCTGACTCATCAAGTCACGCAGACCAATCACAGGAGTATCAGTTGAGCGGGTCGCTATAAGACCTAAGACGTAAGGAATATGGATGGAGTATTTATTTTCCATCTTATCCTGATCAGGAATACCTATCAGTGTGAATGCAGCCGGAGGTGCCTGTGTTTCCCATTCTGCTTCAATCGCAGCCAGTTTGGTTTTTTGCACGTCCCCCATTTCGTATCCGGATTCATCACCCAGTACAATGACAGACAATACTGCCGCAATACCAAAACTTGATGCAATTGCAAAAGAACGCTTAGCAAACGAAATATCGCGCCCTTTAAGCAGATAGTAGGAGCTTATTCCCAAGACGAAAACCGCGCCTGTCACATAACCAGCAGCAACAGTATGAACGAATTTCACCTGAGCAACAGGGTTCAGCACAAGCTCGCTAAAGCTCACCATTTCCATACGCATGGTTTCAAAATTGAAATCAGATGCAATCGGGTTTTGCATCCAGCCATTCGCAATCAGAATCCATAAAGCAGAGAAGTTAGAACCTAATGCAACCAGCCATGTTACCGCCAGATGCTGTTTCTTGCTGAGGCGATCCCAACCGAAAAAGAATAAACCAACAAATGTGGATTCAAGGAAGAAAGCCATCAGGCCTTCAATGGCTAATGGTGCACCAAAAATATCACCAACATAATGTGAGAAATATGACCAGTTTGTTCCGAACTGGAACTCCATAGTCAAACCTGTTGCAACACCCAGAGCAAAGTTAATACCAAATAACTTACCCCAGAATTTCGTCATATCTTTATAGATTTGCTTGCCAGACAGGACATATACCGTTTCCATTATCGCAAGCAAAAACGCCATGCCGAGCGTCAATGGTACGAATAGGAAATGGTACATAGCAGTTAAGGCAAACTGTAATCGTGACAGTTCGACAATATCAAACATCTTGACTCCTTGCTCCTAGCAGGAAGACACCGACTTGCGGCAACCCGACTTCATTAAATGAAAGTCTCGTAACTACCAGCAATAAATGCCTCAAACACAACAACAAATTATTAAGTAAATCAAATCCAGTATAAATCTCAATAATATTACGCCTATATTCACACACAATAAATAGCTTTTACGTGACTCAGACTAGAATTCTGAATACAGACCAATAGTGCCGTTCATTTATGAGGTAATATCTCTTTATTCTAGATCAATTAAATCAATTTAAGCGAACGGAATTTATAGTAATAAATTGATTTTAGTCATTTTTTTCATTTTCTTGTTAAGTATTTCAGCTATTATTTCATTACAGTTGATTTAGTGTTAATTATTTGTTGCCAATAATGCCTGTTAATATATTTTTTGCTGTGGAAAACATTATAAAATTAACTTTTCATTTTCATTATTAGAAAAATATATTTTTTTAGCATTTATAATTAAATTAATCGATTAAATAGGACTTTCTAAAAACAAGTTAAATTTAATTTAAAAATATTACTCTGTATAAAAAGACTAACTTACTGTTTATATTATAAATAAAAATAAAAAGGCTGCTTAAAAGCAGCCTTTTTCTATAAAAATAGCTTATTTTGGACTATTTTCCTGCCAATAAACCTTTTACTGCATCTCCGATGTCAGCAAGGCTACGAACAGTCGTCACGCCAGCGGCTTCCAACGCTGCGAATTTCTCATCCGCAGTGCCTTTACCACCCGCGATAATCGCACCAGCATGCCCCATGCGCTTACCTTTAGGTGCTGTCACACCAGCGATGTAAGCAACGACAGGTTTCGTTACATGCTCTTTGATGTACGCAGCAGCTTCTTCTTCTGCTGTTCCACCAATCTCGCCGATCATGACGATAGCTTCAGTTTGTGGATCCTGCTGGAACAGTTTCAGGATATCGATGAAGTTTGAACCTGGAATTGGGTCACCACCGATACCAACACAGGTGGATTGACCTAATCCTGCATCAGTTGTCTGTTTCACCGCTTCATATGTCAAAGTACCTGAACGGGATACAATACCCACTTTACCTGCTTTATGAATATGACCAGGCATAATGCCGATCTTACATTCACCCGGAGTAATCACACCCGGGCAGTTAGGGCCGATCATGCGAACACCGGCTTCATCCAGTTTTACCTTAACAGTCAGCATATCCAGAGTCGGAATACCTTCAGTAATGGTAATAATCAGTTTAATGCCAGCTTCAATAGCTTCCAGAATGGAGTCTTTACAAAATGGTGCCGGTACATAAATAACAGAGGCTGTTGCACCTGTTGCTTCAACCGCTTCACGAACGGTATTAAACACAGGCAGGCCAAGGTGTTCAGTGCCACCTTTACCCGGTGTGACACCACCAACCATCTGAGTACCGTAAGCAATCGCCTGTTCTGAGTGGAAAGTACCCTGACTACCAGTAAAACCCTGACAAATCACTTTGGTGTTTTTATCGATTAAAATAGACATTATTTATTCCCCGCTGCTGCGACTGCCTGTTTAGCTGCGTCTGTCAAACTGGTTGCTGCTATAATGTTCAAGCCGCTATCAGCCAGTTTTTTCGCACCCAGTTCAGCATTGTTTCCTTCCAGACGAACAACTACCGGTACATGAACACCAACTTCTTCCACAGCACCAATAATACCGTCGGCAATCAGGTCACAACGGACGATCCCACCAAAGATATTTACCAAGACAGCTTTTACATTTTCATCTGACAGGATGATTTTAAATGCCTCAGTAACACGCTCTTTTGTTGCGCCACCACCAACATCAAGGAAGTTAGCAGGTGCACCACCGTGCAGTTTGACAATGTCCATCGTTCCCATTGCCAGACCAGCACCATTTACCATACAACCAATGTTGCCATCCAATGCAACATAATTCAGTTCCCATTGTGCAGCCTGAGCTTCACGAGGATCTTCCTGTGAAGGATCGTGCATTTCACGCAGTTCGGCCTGACGGAACATCGCGTTACCATCTGCACCCAACTTTCCATCCAAACAGATAAGATCACCTTCAGTTGTAATAACCAACGGGTTAATTTCAACCAGAGCCAGATCACGCTCAAGGAAAAGGTTTGCCAATCCCATGAAAATCTTGGTGAATTGACCGACTTGTTTACCAGTCAAACCTAACTTGAACGCCAGTTCACGGCCTTGATAGGGCATAGGGCCAGCCAGTGGGTCGATGATTGCTTTATGAATCAGTTCGGGCGTTTCTTCCGCCACTTTTTCTATTTCGACGCCACCTTCGGTAGAGGCCATGAACACTACACGACGTGTACCACGGTCAACAACAGCCCCGAGATACAGCTCCTTAGCAATATCAGTCGCTCCTTCTACCAGAATCTGGTGAACAGGTTGACCCTGTGCGTCAGTCTGATAGGTTACGAGCCGTTTACCCAGCCATTGTTCAGCAAAAGCACGAATATCTTCCTTGCTATTGACGACTTTCACACCACCAGCCTTACCGCGACCGCCTGCATGAACCTGACATTTAACGACCCAAGGACCTGAACCAATCTTGGATGCTGCTTCTTCTGCTTCGCGCGGCGTTGTGCAGGCATAACCAGCTGGTGCTGGTAAACCATACCGTGCAAAAAGTTGTTTTGCCTGATACTCGTGTAAATTCATGATGTTCTATCCATAATTTAATCTAAGAAAGGTAATTAACCTTCTATACCTGTGTATTACAAGCTACAGCCTTATTTACTGCATTTCGAAATTCACAGGGTATATTTTGTTGCTCGGATATGGCCAGCCCGAAAGCTGGCCGCATGGTTTGTTACATCAACACTTTTTACATCAACATCGTTTATACACTTCATCTCCCAAGTTGCCTCTTTGTTAGCTGCATTCGCTCACCCCAGTCACCGTTTTTATAAACATACGGTTATCTATACTCCTGAGGATTTACTCTCTTGCCGCCGCGACGCATCTTGAAATCCATTATGTATACTTCAGACTGGGCGGAATTTAACACCCTCCGCCCTGATGGTGATGCTATACATCCAGCAACAAACGTGTTGGATCTTCCAGCATTTCCTTGATGGTCACCAGGAAGCCTACAGACTCACGTCCGTCAATCAGACGATGGTCATAAGACAGTGCCAGATACATCATCGGAAGGATCTCAACCTGACCATTGACTGCCATTGGGCGATCTTTGATAGCATGCATGCCCAGAATCGCACTTTGTGGTGGGTTAATGATCGGAGTGGACATCAGAGAGCCGAAAACACCGCCATTAGTAATGGTGAAGTTACCACCGGTGAGTTCATCAACAGTCAATTTACCGTCACGGCCTTTAATAGCCAGCTCTTTGATGGTTTTTTCGAGATCAGCCATGCTCAGGGCATCTGCATCACGTAATACTGGAGTTACCAGACCACGTGGAGTCGATACCGCAATGCTGATATCAAAATAGTTATGGTAAACCACGTCAGTGCCATCAATTGAAGCATTAACTTCTGGATAACGTTTCAGTGCTTCAACAACAGCTTTCACATAGAAGGACATGAAGCCCAGACGAACACCATGACGTTTTTCAAACGCATCGCCGTATTGCTTACGCAGTTCCTGAATTGGTTTCATGTTGACTTCATTGAAAGTCGTCAACATTGCCGTATTGTTCTTCGCTTCAAGCAGACGCTCTGCAACACGCTTACGTAAACGTGTCATTGGTACGCGTTTTTCACTGCGGTGAGGCAGTTCAGACTGCTGAGCGGCTGGTGCAGATGCAGCAGGTTTAGAGCTCTCTTTTTTGTTCGCAGCGATATGTTTTTCTACATCTTCACGCACAATACGACCACCTACACCACTGCCTTTAATCGCAGCCGGATCTAAATCGTGCTCTGCAATCAGACGACGAACTGCCGGGCTAAGAGCATCGTTACTCTCATCTTCCAAAGAGGCAGTCTGGCGCTGTGCCGGAGTTGCCTCAGTGGTTTCTTTCACCGCAGCAGGCATGCCAGCACTGTTACTCAGGCTAATACGGCCAAGCAATTGCTTAGACAATACAGTGGCGCCTTCTTCTTCCAAAATAGCTTCCAGAACACCTGCTTCACTTGCTGGTACTTCTAAAATCACTTTGTCAGTTTCAATTTCAACCAGGATGTCATCACGCTCGACAGCATCACCCGGTTTTTTGTGCCATGTTGCAACAGTCGCATCCGCAACAGATTCAGGAAGGTCTGGAACCAGAATTTCTACGCTACTCATTTTCTATCCTTAAATTTATTCAACGTTCAGTGCGTCATTAACCAGAGCTTGCTGTTGCGTCTGGTGAACGGACGTATAGCCCACAGCCGGGGAAGCAGAAGCCGGACGCCCTGCATAACGTAAAGAAGCCCCAAATGGGATCGCTTCACGGAAATTATGTTGACTACAATACCAAGCCCCTTGGTTCAGGGGTTCTTCCTGACACCAAACGAAATCATGAACATGAGCATACTGCTCAAACAGATTCTGCAAATCTTGACGAGGGAATGGATATAGCTGCTCAATACGAACAATAGCAACATCACTCTGTTCATTCTTACGACGCTGTTCCAGCAGATCGTAATAGACTTTACCGGAGCAAAGTACAACGCGTTTCACACCTTTCGGATCTAAAGCGTCAACTTCGCCAATCACTGTCTCAAACTTACCGTCAGCCAGTTCATCCAGACTGGATACTGCCAATGGATGGCGCAGCAGTGACTTAGGTGACATAACGATCAGAGGACGACGCATACCACGCAGAGCCTGACGGCGCAGCATATGATAAACCTGAGCCGGAGTTGATGGCACACAGACCTGCATGTTCTGTTCTGCACATAATTGCAGATAACGTTCCAGACGTGCAGATGAGTGCTCTGGGCCTTGCCCTTCATATCCATGTGGAAGCAACATAACCAGACCACACATACGGCCCCATTTCTGCTCGCCAGAGCTGATGAACTGGTCAATAACTACCTGTGCTACGTTAGCAAAATCACCAAACTGAGCTTCCCAGATGGTCAGCGTGCGTGGCTCTGTTGTTGCATAACCGTATTCAAACGCCAATACTGCTTCTTCAGACAGCACGGAATCCCATACGTTGAATTCACCCTGACCATTGTGAACATTTGCCAGAGGCACATAAACAGAGGCATCAGTCTGATTATGGATAACCGCATGACGGTGGAAGAATGTACCACGACCAGCATCTTCACCGGACAGACGTACCGGAACACCTTCATCAACCAGAGTTGCATACGCCAGTGTTTCTGCCGCGCCCCAGTCAAATAATTTGTTTCCATTAGCCATTTCTGCACGGTCAGCGTAGATTTTTGCAACGCGGGAATGCATTGCGACTTCAGCCGGAATGGAGCTGATACGTTTGCCAAGATCTTGCAAGCGCTTCATATCCACCTGATGTGGATACTCTGCATCCCATTCATGATTCAGGTAAGGTTCCCATGTGAAGGAATGCAGGCCCATTGGACGCCACTCATCCACGACACAATCACCGTGATCTAATGCGTCACGATATAAGTTGGCCATTTCAGTGACATCATTAGGTGAAAGCAGATTTTCTGCGATAAGTTTATCTGCGTAGATCTTGCGTGGTGTTGGGTGTTTCTTGATTTTCTGATACATCAAAGGCTGAGTTGCGCTTGGCTCATCAGCTTCGTTATGCCCGTGACGACGGTAACAAACCAAATCAATCATCACGTCACGTTTAAACGTATTACGGAAATCCAGAGCAAGACGGGTGACGAAAGTAACGGCTTCCGGATCATCTGCATTAACATGGAAGATAGGTGCCTGAACCATCTTCGCAATATCAGTACAATATTCGGTTGAACGGGTATCTTTAGGATTAGAAGTTGTGAAACCAATCTGGTTGTTAACCACAATTCGAATTGTGCCACCAACTTCATAGCCGCGCGCCTGAGACATGTTCAGTGTTTCCTGAACAATCCCCTGCCCTGTTACTGCTGAGTCACCATGAATGGTCACTGGCAGAACCATGTTACTGCGGCCTTCATCAAGGCGGTCACGGCGAGCACGGACAGAACCAATAACAACAGGGCTGACAATTTCAAGGTGAGATGGGTTAAATGCCAGCGCCAGATGCACTGGTCCACCATCAGTTTCGAAATCAGAAGAAAAACCCTGATGGTATTTCACGTCACCCGTGCCAAGATGCTCTTTATGCTTACCAGCAAATTCGTCAAACAGATCCGCTGGTTTTTTACCGAATAAGTTGACCAGAACGTTGAGGCGCCCACGGTGAGCCATTCCCAGTACAACTTCACGAGTATCTTGTTTACCTGCGTGACGGATAAGTTCTTTTAGCATTGGAATCAGCGCATCACCGCCTTCAAGGGAGAAACGTTTCGCCCCCGGGAACTTAGCACCTAAATAGCGTTCCAAACCTTCTGCTGCCGTCAACTCTGCCAGAAAACGACGTTTTTCTTCCGTACTGAACTGTGACCCCACTGCCACAGATTCCAGACGCTGTTGGAGCCAGCGCTTTTCCTCTGTATTGGTGATATGCATATATTCCGCACCAATAGAACCACAATAAATGCGCTTCAGGGCGTCATATAAATCAGCCAGTTTCATCGTCTCTTTGCCGATAGCAAATGAGCCTACGTTAAATGTTTCTTCAAAATCTGCTTTGGTTAAATTATGGAAAGCAGGATCGAGATCTGGTACAGGTTCCTGTTTCCATAATCCCAATGGATCAAGGTTCGCATTTTGATGACCGCGGAAGCGGAATGCGTTGATTAGCTGCAAAACCTTAACTTGTTTTGCATCCATTGCTGGATCGCTGACTGAAGTGTGGTAACGAGTGGCATCCTTTGCCAGACGACGGAAGTAATCACGTGTCTGTGAGTGAAGTTGTTCCCCGTGAAGTCCCGCATCCGGTAATTGTTGGAATATTTCTCTCCAACCTGCATCAACAGAATTAGGATCGGTTATATAGTCTTCATAGATTTGCTCTATGTAAGACTGGTTTGCACCAGCCAGAAAGCTTGAATCCAGCCAGTCCTTCATTGCACCGTTCTGCATTGTGATCCCTTAAGCTTTAAAAGCTTTAGTTTTCGCCGTGGTTAACAAATTCCGCTTTATTAAGCGGTGTTGATAAAAGGTTCATTTGGACGTGCTTAATGCATGTTCTTTATTTGGGTTATCCTACCCTTCAAGGAACCTTTAAAAACTGAAGTCAGTTTTTAAAGGTTCCTTATTTTACTGAAACATGCGCCGTCATTAGCAGCAGGCAATTTATCATCTTTCATTCTTTATGCCCTCCACCAGATTGATATTTATTTCAAAAATGTGGAGGGCAACCTTATATGCATTATTTGCACACAATTTATGTGTTATTTATGCACTATATCTTTTGTCTTTCAAGCCGCTTCTTTGTTAACCGCGATGCAGCCTGAAATCCATTAGATATATATATCGACCTATCAGTAATATTTAATTAAGCACTGTGTCTTAACAACATAGACTTAATATGACCAATCGCTTTTGTTGGATTCAGACCCTTAGGACATACATTGACGCAGTTCATAATTCCATGACAACGGAACACACTGAATGCATCATTCAGACCATCAAGTCGGGATGAAGTTTCAGTATCCCGGCTATCAATCAGGAAACGATATGCCGCTAACAGACCCGCTGGCCCAATAAATTTATCCGGATTCCACCAGAATGACGGACAAGACGTCGAACAGCAGGCACACAAGATACATTCATAAAGGCCATCCAGTTTTTCACGCTGCTCTGGTGATTGCAGGTGTTCACGCGCAGGAGGGTTTTTACCGTCATTAATTAAATAAGGACGGATTTTCTCATATTGCGCATAAAATTGGCCCATATCAACGACCAAATCACGGACAACCGGCAAACCCGGCAGAGGACGGATAACAATCTTTTTGTTTCCACGGCGCAAGGCTGAAATGGATGTAATACAGGCCAGCCCATTTTTACCGTTCATATTCAAACCGTCGGAACCACATACTCCTTCACGGCATGAACGGCGGAATGACAAGGTTGGATCCTGCTCCTTCAACTGGATAAGGGCATCCAGCAGCATCATGTCACGCCCTTCTTCCGCTTCCAGCGTGTAATCCTGCATACGGGGTGCGTTGTCTACATCCGGATTATAACGATAAATTGAGAATTCAAGTTTCATAATCTATTTCTCCGCAACTGGAACATCGGCAACGCAATTAGTAAGAACGCACTTTCGGCGGGAAGGCTTCACGCAGTTTTGGCTGCATGTTAACTTCACGACGGGTCATGCTCTCAGTCTGCGGTAAATACAAGCTATGGCACAGCCAATTTGCATCGTCACGCTCTGGATAATCGAAACGGCTGTGTGCCCCACGACTTTCTGTACGATAGTTCGCAGCAACAGCAGTCGAATAAGCTGTTTCCATCAGGTTATCCAGCTCCAGACATTCGATACGCTGAGTATTGAATTCTGATGATGTATCATCCAGACGAGCATTATGCAGACGTTCACGGATGACTTTCAGTTCGTCCAGCCCTCTCGCCATTGCATCCCCTTCACGGAATACAGAGAAGTTGTGCTGCATACAGGCTTGTAATGCTTTACGAATTTCAACCGGATCTTCGCCTGAACGGGTATTATTCCAACGGTTCAGACGTTGCAGTGCTACATCAACATCAGACTCACTGGCATCACGGCTGGTTCCCTGCTCCATCAGGCACTCTTTCAGATGCAGACCAGCAGAACGACCAAAGACCACCAAATCAAGCAAGGAGTTACCCCCCAGACGGTTTGCACCATGCACGGATACACAGGCAATTTCACCCACGGCAAACAGACCCGGAATGACAACATCTTCGCCTTTCTCATTAATAGTCAGTGCCTGACCGGTAATCTTGGTTGGAATACCACCCATCATATAGTGACAGGTTGGGATCACCGGAATCGGTTCTTTTACAGGATCTACATGAGCAAAGGTACGGGATAGCTCAAGGATACCCGGCAGGCGGGATTCCAGAACATCTTTACCCAGATGATCCAGTTTCAGTTTCACGTGAGGTCCCCATGGGCCTTCACAACCACGACCTTCACGAATTTCGATCATCATAGATCGGGCAACGACATCACGGCCAGCCAGATCTTTAGCATTTGGTGCGTAACGCTCCATAAAGCGCTCGCCATCTTTGTTCAGCAGATAACCACCTTCACCACGGCAGCCTTCTGTGACCAATACACCCGCGCCTGCAATACCTGTCGGGTGGAATTGCCACATTTCCATATCCTGCACCGGAACACCGGCACGCAGAGCCATACCAACACCATCACCTGTATTGATATGTGCATTTGTTGTGGATTGGAAAATACGACCAGCACCACCTGTCGCCAGAATAGTTGCCTTAGCTTTGAAATAGACAACTTCACCTGTCTCGATACAGATAGCTGTACAGCCAACAATGGCACCGTCCTGATTTTTGACTAAATCCAGAGAATACCACTCAGAGAAAATAGTCGTGTGGTTCTTCAGGTTCTGTTGGTACAGGGTGTGAAGTAATGCGTGACCGGTACGGTCAGCCGCAGCCGCAGTACGGGCAGCCTGTTCACCACCAAAATTCTTGGATTGACCGCCAAATGGACGCTGATAAATACTGCCATTATCCAGACGAGAGAATGGTAGCCCCATGTGTTCCAATTCGAGAATGGCTTCAGGACCGGTTTTACACATGTATTCTATGGCATCCTGGTCACCGATATAATCGGAACCTTTTACCGTGTCATACATATGCCATTCCCAGTTGTCTTCATGAGTGTTACCCAGAGCAACTGTAATACCACCCTGAGCAGAAACTGTATGGGATCGGGTAGGGAAAACTTTAGAAATCAGGGCGCAGGACAGGCCCATTTGTGAAATTTGCAGTGCAGCACGCATACCTGCGCCACCAGCACCAATAACAACAGCGTCAAACTCTCTTACCGGCAGTTTCATTTATACACCCCACACCACAATTGTTCCGTAAATCAAATAAGCCAACAGCGCAACAATAATGACCAGTTGCAATACCAGACGCAGTGCCAGTGGCTTTACATAATCCGTCAGCACCTGCCACATCCCAATCCATGCGTGGACTAAAATGGAAAGCAGAGCCAATACGGTGAACACTTTTGTGAGAGAGAAGGAGAAAAAACCGCTCCAGACTTCATAGGTG
Organism: Xenorhabdus sp. KJ12.1; assembly: GCF_963876495.1. Lineage (NCBI taxonomy): Bacteria > Pseudomonadati > Pseudomonadota > Gammaproteobacteria > Enterobacterales > Morganellaceae > Xenorhabdus > Xenorhabdus sp. KJ12.1. Next base: position 89,980 of record NZ_CAWNQH010000105.1, on the reverse strand, counting down.
ATGTCTGACGTTGTTGCTACAAAACCAACTAGATAAAGAACATATAAAACAATAACGATTGCAGATGCACGTAACAACAGCCAGTCCTGAATACCCGTGCGCCCCAATGCGGATGCGTTGCTTACCATACTAATACCCCGGCCAGAATAGACAGAATAACTGCGATCACGATTGCCACTTTAGCAGAAGCTTTACCAGCGGCGAGACTCTCTTCCAAGAGACCAAAGTCCATCAAAACATGGCGGATCCCACCACAAATGTGGTAACCCAGCGCCGTCAATATCCCCCACAGGATAAATTTGGCGAAAAAGCCAGTCATGATTTCAGATGCATGCTGGAAGCCCTCTTGCGAAGACAGTGACATACCCAACAACCACAGCAGAATGCCGACTGCTATAAAGGTGATGACGCCTGAGATACGGTGCAAGATCGAAGCTATCGCGGAGACGGGTTGATTTATCGTCCGCAGATCGAGGTTGACAGGTCTTTGTTTTTTCACAATTTTGCCCACACAGCTTTTTTTATTTTCCATCCTCCGGCCCTGGGTGGGAATCAGACAGCGTTAAGAGGACACAAAGACACAACATAATTAAATTAACAATCCTTACTGTTTTCAACAAACGTTGTGATTTGATTACGCTGGGTGCTCCTACATCAGGTAATCCGGAGACCTTGACGCAGTATAAGTACTTCACATTGTTATTACAATTCCCACACAATATGATTATTAACATTTAGCTTGAACAGTGAGTAAGATCACGCTTCAAACATTTATCATAAAAACCATTATCTTGTTTGACAAAGATTAAACATTTATCTTACATATATGACGGTGCATAATATTTGCCGTCATTTTCCGATGAAAAAGTAAACTTCACGAAAAATGTGGGCTTTGTAAAAGTATCGTTACGACACAAAATGGTAACATTTTATGTTAGAAATACTTTAGATTGATATCCGGAAACTTTTTAACAACCTGAACACTATTGTCGTCCGTAAAATGAGATTTCAGCATTAAATCGATACCCGACAGAAACAAAGGGTATATACAGCCTGATTTTTAATTCTCTCCGGTAGCACAATGCCGTCGGCGCAGTAAGGATTACGCCTATTTAGGTTGTTAGGGGTTATAAGAAATAAGCGCTAAGGAGATGTAAATGGCTGATAAAAAGGCTACGTTGACCATAAATGGTTCAGCTGCTATCGAACTAGACGTACTAACGCCAACCCTAGGCTCTGAAGTAATTGACGTTCGTACCCTCGGCTCAAAAGGCTTCTATACCTACGATCCCGGTTTCACTTCCACTGCATCCTGCGAGTCGAAAATCACCTATATTGATGGCAATGAAGGCATTTTGTTGCACCGTGGTTTTCCCATCGATCAGCTTGCAATGAAATCAACCTATCTGGAAGTTTGTTATATTCTGCTTAATGGCGAACCACCAACTCCTGAGGAGTATGAAAAATTCAAAACAACGGTGACTCGTCATACTATGATTCACGAACAGATTACCCGCCTGTTCCATGGTTTCCGTCGTGATTCTCACCCTATGGCTATACTCTGTGGTGTTACAGGTGCTCTCGCTGCCTTCTACCATGATGCGCTGGATGTTAATAATCCCCGCCACCGAGAAATCACCGCATACCGTCTCATGTCTAAAATGCCAACTGTAGCGGCAATGTGTTACAAATATTCCGTTGGTCAGCCTTTTGTTTATCCGCGTAATGATCTCTCTTACGCCGGTAATTTCCTGTACATGATGTTCTCAACTCCCTGTGAGGAATATAAGGTCAATCCGGTACTGGAACGGGCAATGGATCGCATTTTTATTCTTCATGCAGACCACGAGCAGAATGCTTCAACTTCGACAGTACGTACAGCAGGTTCTTCTGGTGCTAACCCATTTGCCTGTATTGCTGCGGGGATTGCATCATTATGGGGGCCAGCACACGGCGGAGCAAATGAAGCTTGCCTGCGCATGCTGGAAGAGATTCAGACCGTTGATCACATTCCTGAGTTTATTGCCCGGGCCAAAGATAAAAATGACGCTTTCCGCCTGATGGGCTTTGGTCATCGCGTCTATAAAAACTATGATCCACGCGCAACCGTAATGCGTGAAACCTGCCATGAAGTACTGGATGAACTGGGTCTGAATGATAGCCTGCTGGAAGTTGCCATGGAGCTGGAACGCATTGCCCTGAATGACCCGTACTTCATTGAGAAGAAACTGTACCCGAATGTCGATTTCTACTCAGGTATTATTTTGAAAGCGATGGGAATTCCGTCATCCATGTTTACAGTGATCTTCGCTATTGCCCGCACAATCGGCTGGATTGCACACTGGAATGAAATGCATGATGAAGGTATGAGGATTGCTCGTCCTCGCCAACTGTATACGGGTCATGCAGAGCGGGATTTTAACAGTCAGTTAAAAAAATAATCTGACGAGTTCGCTGGCACACTTCACACTGAAGTGTGCATTTTGCTGTACCTTAATGCCATTAGTATTGGCCTCCTGTCTGGCGGTTAAGGTACAGTATTCGTTGTGTGGTACCCATTATTTTTCGAATAAAAGGTAGCGCCATGATCCTTCCTAAAAAATTATCCATTGGTGAAACTATCGGTTTTTTCTCCTCTTCATCTCCTGCAACTGCTTTTGCTCCGACTCGTTTTGCCAGAAGTGTCCGTTATTTAGAAAGTAAAGGTTATAAAACAAAAGCCGGAATACTCACTGGTAAAAGCGACTTTTATCGTTCAGGAACCATTATGCAACGAGTGGAAGAGTTTAATACCCTGCTTCGTGACCCAGAAGTAAGGTGTGTTATGTCTACTATGGGAGGTAACAATTCAAACTCAATGCTGCCATATATTGATTATGATGCCATCAGAAAAGATCCTAAAATCATTATTGGTTATTCTGACATAACAGCACTTTTACTTGGAATATATCAGAAAACCAATGTAGTCACTTTTTATGGCCCTGCATTAGTTGCTTCATTTGGTGAATTTCCACCTTTAGTTGATGAGACATTCAATCATTTTTCTCAAATAGTAAATAATAATCATTCTCTCCCTTTTATCTATAAACAACCTGAACATTGGGCTGATGAATATATCGAATGGGAAACGCAGATAACCCCTAAAAATACATATCCTAATAAGTGGGTTTTTGATGGAAAAGGAACGTTCCGAGGCAGATTAATTGGTGGTAATTTAAATACGCTTTGTGGGATTTGGGGAAGTGAATATATGCCTGAAATTAAAACAGGTGATATTTTACTTATTGAAGACTGTTTCAAAGGAATAGAGCTGGTTGAACGCGCTTTTTCCCATCTGCTGTTATGTGGGATCTTTGATAAAGTTTCAGCAATTATTCTTGGAAAACACGAACAATTTGATGATAAAGGAACAGGAAGAAACTCTCTGGATGTGCTGAAAGAAGTTCTGAATGGGAAAGAAGTTCCTGTTCTGGCTGATTTCGATTGTTGCCATACACACCCAATGTTTACCATGCCACTTGGCGTTGACGTTGTTGTCGATTTTGATTCAGAGTCCGTTTATCTACCTGAACCATATTGTGTAAATTAACTATTTTTAAATAATTCAGAGTACAAATTAATTGTTAATCTCTATATGCCTTCCTTTCTGAACCCGCCATATACTCCCGTGGCGGTCTTCCCATTATTTTACGGAAAAAAGTCACAAAAGCACTGTCACTGGTAAATCCCAGCTCCTGCGCAACATAAGATAACGGTTTGCCCTGAGCCAATAATTCTATTGCTTTAACCAATCGCCATTGCTGACGCCATTGCTGATAATTCATTCCCGTTTCACGCTTAAATATACGGGTAATCGTTTTTTCACTGGCTCCAATGTAAGTTGCAATCACCTGTAGTGAAGGAGGTAATTGTTCAAAGGATAAACTCGCAAAACGGCGATCAGAAGGTAATGGTAATAACGTTGGCTCCCGCTGTGATTCGCAAATTTCATCAAGAAATACTGCCAGTAAATTTGCGTTTTTTCCCTGCTCCCAATCAGTATCAAACGGAGATATTGCGATACGTTCCAAAACAGCCTGTAACAACGGAGTGGCTTCCAGTATCGCACACTGCTCCGGCAGACATTGTACTTCAGAAACATTGAGATAAATTGATCGATATCCGATGGAGCCTCGCATTTCTGCCCGATGCCGAGTCTTTGGTGGGATCCATGCCACTCGGGTTGGCGGCAAAATAGAGATCTGGCTGGCTAGTGTGATTTTGATACAGCCACGCTGAGTAAACAACAATTGTCCCATACCATGTTGGTGAAATCCGGAATCATGCTGTCCCATATCTGCTGCAATACCCGCAACGAGTACATTCAGATTATCCGGATCAAACTGATCACTCTGCCTCAGCCATGCCATATATAGTCCTCAAGTGTGAATGTCTGATTATATAAATATATTGTCTTTATTATCATAAATAGACAACCACTAAAATGTTAGCCTTCTGCTCACAAATTATTCACTGTCAGAAGAAAAATACTATGCAAATCCAACCACCACTTTGGTTAGCCATTGCTCTGATGATGTTTCCTCAGATTGTAGAAACCATCTATAGCCCGGCATTAACCAACATTTCCCGTGGATTTTCCGTCAGCGTGGAACAAGCTTCTCAAACCTTGTCACTCTACTTTTTCGCTTTTGCAATTGGCATAGTCGTATGGGGCCGCTTATGTGATGTTATTGGCAGGCGCCCCACCATTATTACCGGGTTATTATTGTATGGTGGTGCCTGTTTGCTGGCTCTATTAACTACACATTTCTGGCTACTACTTATTGCCAGAATGTTATCTGCTTTTGGTGCAGCAGTGGGGTCAATCGGAACACAGACTATGATGCGCGATAGCTATCGTGGTGAAGAGCTAACCCGTGTTTTCTCTATTATGGGCATTGCTCTGGCTGCCAGCCCAGCCATCGGTATGATCAGCGGTTCCATGTTGAATCATTTTGGTAATTATCAGGCGGTATTTGCAGGTCTGGCGATTTTGGCCGTTATCCTTACTGTGTGGTCTATGGCTCGTTTACCTGAAACACGCCCTACCACTGTTACCAAAGTCGTTTTATCAGAAACAGCCCGTATGATGCTGAAAGATATTTCAATCTGGCGAAGTGCTTTTCTTATCGCTTTATTTAATATTTGTCTATTTAGCTACTATCAACTGGCACCTTTCCGTTTTGATCAACTCGGAATATCACCAACACTGTTCGGCTACACCGGCCTGATTCTTGCTTTCGGAGTCATGTTAGGCTCTGTATTGAATAAGCTGTTGTTGAAAAAGAAGTGGAAAACCGAAAAACTCACTTTTCTTGCGGCATGTCTTACCCTGTTCAGTGGAGTTTTTGTTTATCTACTCGAAAATAGCTGGCTGTTTATTTTTCCCATGCTGGGAATAGTTATCGCCTACGGCGTCTCTATCCCGAACCTTCTCGCATCTGCGTTAACTCACTATACAGACAGGTTGGGCACAGCAGGCGCTTTATTGGGGTTATTTTACTACATGCTCTTGGCGGGAGGTTTGACAATTGCCGGCTGGAGTCAGGCTTTGGGTAAGACCCTTATTTGTAGTGGATTAGCTGTTGTATTTTTATCACGCGGTAAATAAACACACTGAGGCTATCAATTAAATAGCCTCTTTAATTAAAAATCAGTAATACATCAAGCCGGATTAGGAATATCAACAAAAGTGACATCCAGCCCATGATGATTAGCCAGCCATTCACCAAGTGTTTTAATGCCATAGCGCTCAGTTGCATGGTGCCCTGCTGAGTAAAAATGCATCCCCATTTCACGGGCAACATGGATAGTCTTCTCTGATACTTCCCCCGTCACAAAAGCATCAACACCAAAGTCAGCAGCCTGCTCAATAAAACTCTGCCCTCCTCCGGTACACCATGCAATAGTACGGATCTCTTCCCGTGCATTATCGCCGCAATGCAGCACCTTACGTTCTAGTCTTTGCTCAAGACGTTCAGTTAATTCTGCCGGGGTAATCGGTTGATCAAATACGCCATGAGGTAATAAAGCGTCAATGTTTCCTATGATCTTCACTCCCATCTGGCGGGCCAGCTGAACATTGTTTCCCAAAGTGGGGTGTGCATCCAGCGGAAGATGGTAGCCATACAAGTTAATATCGTTACAGAGTAAAGTCTGCAAACGGCGGCGTTTCATGCCACGGATGACAGGTGATTCATTTTTCCAGAAGTACCCATGATGTACGATGATGGCATCCGCCTCCAGACGCACAGCTTCATCCAGCAAAGCCTGACAGGCTGTCACTCCCGTTATAACACGCTGAATATGGGGACGTCCTTCTACCTGTAATCCATTAGGGGCATAATCCTGAAACTCCCGAACATTCAATTCCGTATTAATTACATGTTCTAATTCAACATTATTCATTACACACTCCCCATTATTTAGCATTTTCACAATAGAATCCGCACCAATTTACTTGCCTATAGTGATATTGTCTGTTAGTAGTAATAACACATCTGCAGCAATAAGCGATAAAAGTAAAACACCCTGCCAGCTTAAGCAGGCAGGGTGCAAGAATACTATATCCGGAAAACTATATCAGGCAGAAAAACGAAGAGCAGGACTCTGCCAAGAGGGGAAATTTAGGGGTTTAGCGTATCTGAAGCAACTTCTGTGCGTTCCAGCCAAACTGGTTTATCACTGGTTTTTACCCATACTTTATGTAAGTAGCTGTAGAAACGGGCACGCTCACGACTAAACAGCATAAAAGGAAGTGCAATAACGCCTAATGCGACGGCACCAATGCGCCGCAAGAGAACCTGATGCCGGGAATATTCACGATACATAGAGACCTCCTCAAATGGGCAATAACTCAATAACTGTAAGACCTGATAAATTTTACTCGATAAAATGAAAATTTACTACTGATCCGACCACTTTTTTACTGCTTAAAATCACTGTTTTTTTATCTTAGCGTAATTTTATTACAAATAAATGATCTAAACAGAAACAAAACCAACATATTAAAAACATAAAATTAACCTGTCAGGTTTTGCTAAACTTACTTTTCACAGAGTCCAATTAATCAGTATTACTTATATTTACTTTGTGCTTTCAGGTTCTCTTTTTATCACTTCTTGATTGGTCATTTTATTTTAATCCGGTTTGTTATTAAGAAGTAACAAGGAGATAAATAGTGAATAACTTACTTATTATTGGCGCTATTCTGGTAGTGTTATTACTTTTCTATCTGGTTTATGCATTATTGAATGCGGAGGATTTCTAGATGGAAACCTCTGCTTTTTTACTTGTCGCTACTTTCTTATTATTACTATTTATATTAAGTAAACCTCTTGGACATTTAATCGCAAATCTTATTGAGGGCGATTTACCTCATCGGCTCACCAATGCCGAAATGATTTTATGGCGTTGTTGTGGCCTAAAAAAACCGGGTGACAATGTTAAAGAAATGAACTGGTGGCAATATTCATTTGCTATTATTGCCTTTAACCTTGCAGGTTTATTATTACTATTTATCCTATTGATAAGCCAAAAATATCTGCCTCTTAATCCCCAGCATTTTGCTGGTATGAAATGGGATTTAGCTCTCAATACAGCAATCAGCTTTGTCACCAACACGAACTGGCAGGCCTACAGTGGCGAAAATACCCTCAGTTACCTGAGCCAGATGGCTGGGTTAACCGTTCAAAATTTCCTGTCTGCTGCAACAGGTATTGCTATCGCTTTTGCACTGATACGGGCGTTTTCCCGACAAGGTGTGAAAACTCTGGGAAATGCCTGGATTGATATCACCCGCATTACACTCTATCTACTACTTCCTTTAGCGATCATTATCGCGTTGATCCTTGCCAGTCAGGGGGTGATCCAAAACTTCTCTCCATATATTTCTGTTCATACCCTTGAAGGCCATCAGCAATTACTTCCGATGGGACCGGTCGCCTCTCAAGAAGCCATCAAAGTATTAGGAACAAATGGAGGTGGTATATTTGGCGCGAACTCAGCTCATCCTTTTGAAAATCCGAATACGATCAGTAATTTCGTACAGATGATTTCCATCTTCTTGATCCCCAGTGCGTTGTGCTTCGCCTTTGGTCTGGTTGTTGGAGACAATCGGCAAGGGTACTCCCTGTTATGGGCTATGGGGATTATCTTTGTGATTTCTGTCGCCATCGTGATGTGCGCTGAAACTATGGGAAATCCCCATTTCATGCCATCCGGCATTAACAGCAATATTAATATGGAAGGAAAGGAATCCCGTTTTGGTATTCTTGCCTCTTCCCTTTATGGCGTAGTCACCACTTCAGCCTCCTGCGGAGCGGTTAATTCAATGCATGATTCCTTTACAGCATTGGGAGGCATGATACCGCTCTGGCTCATGCAAATCGGCGAAGTCGTCTTTGGCGGTGTAGGTGCCGGGATTTATGGCATATTGTTATTTGTCCTGCTGGCTGTCTTTATTGCCGGCCTGATGATTGGCCGTGCCCCTGAATATCTGGGCAAAAAAATTGATGTTCATGAGATGAAAATGGTCGCGTTGGCGATTCTGGTCACTCCTTCCCTTATTCTACTGGGAACCGCACTGTCCGTTTCATTCGAGGCAGGAAGAAGTGCTGTAGCAAACCCAGGGGCACATGGTTTCACCGAAATACTCTATGCTGTTACATCTGCGGCTAATAACAATGGCAGTGCTTTTGCCGGTCTGGCAGCCAACAGTGTATTTTACAATCTGCTTTTAGGCACCATCATGCTCCTCGGGCGATTTGGCATCATTCTGCCTGTCCTGTCCATCGCCGGATCGATGAGCAGTAAAAAACGGCAGCCTATCAGCAACGGTACCCTGCCCACTCACACCACATTATTCATTGGCTTATTGATTTTAGTCATCTTATTGATTGGAGCACTCACTTTCATACCCGCACTGGCTCTTGGTCCTATTGCAGAGCATTTACAGCTTTGGCAACTATCACAATAAGTGAAGTTGTGAAATAAATTGTGAGATAAGTGATGAGAAATAAAAAGCAGGCATTATTTGAATCCGGATTAGTTCGTCAGGCAATTATCGATTCAGTAAAAAAATGTCATCCTGCCGTCCAATGGCATAATCCGGTTATGTTTGTCGTTTACCTCGGTAGCTGTCTGGCTACTTTATTATGGCTCAGTATTCTGACCGGGCAAACGACTGGTGATGCCCTCTTTACCGGCTCCATTGCTTTATGGTTATGGTTCACTGTATTGTTTGCCAATTTTGCAGAAGCGCTGGCAGAAGGACGCAGTCAGGCTCAGGCCTCCAGTCTGAAAGGAGTCAAAAAAACAACGTGGGCAATCAGGCTTTCATCCCCCAGCCGCGATGCGGCAAAAGAAAAAGTCACTTCCGATTGTTTACGCAAAGGCGATATTGTACTGATAGAAGCGGGTGAAATTATCCCCTGCGATGGTGAAGTCCTTGAAGGTGGTGCATCTGTTAACGAAAGCGCCATTACCGGCGAGTCAGCACCAGTGATACGGGAATCCGGCGGTGATTTTTCTTCCGTGACGGGAGGAACCCAAGTACTGTCAGACTGGTTAATCGTAGAGTGTTCCGTCAATCCGGGAGAAACCTTCCTCGACCGGATGATCTCAATGGTTGAGGGAGCTAAGCGGCGTAAAACCCCGAATGAAATTGCCCTGACCATTTTACTTACCGCGCTCACCATCATTTTCCTGCTAACCTGTGCCAGCTTACTTCCCTTTTCCCTATTCAGTGTTGAAGCCAACCACACTGGTGCACCGATCACAGTTACCGTTCTGATTGCACTTTTAGTGTGTTTAATTCCCACCACTATTGGCGGCCTGCTTTCTGCTATTGGTGTTGCAGGAATGAGCCGCATGCTGGAAGCCAATGTCATTGCCACCAGCGGACGTGCCATTGAAGCCGCAGGTGATGTCGATGTGCTGTTACTGGATAAAACCGGAACAATTACTTTGGGAAATCGTCAGGCCTCTCAGTTTCTGCCCGCTCCCGGCGTTACAGAACGGCAGTTAGCTGATGCTGCACAGCTTTCTTCTCTGGCAGATGAAACACCGGAAGGTCGCAGTATCGTCATTCTGGCAAAACAGCGCTTCAATATGCGTGAGCGTGATCTGCGGACATTAAATGCTACATTTGTTCCTTTTTCTGCCATGACCCGCATGAGCGGAGTCAACATCAACGATCGCCTGATCCGCAAAGGTGCTGTTGATGCCATCCGACGCCATATTGAAGCCAACCGCAGCCAGTTCCCTGAAGCCATTAATCTGTTGGTGCAACAGGTTGCCAGCAAAGGGGGAACACCGCTGGTTGTCGCTGAAAATCAGCGGGTTTTGGGTGTTGTTGCCCTGAAAGATATTATTAAAGGCGGAATTAAGGAGCGTTTCAGTGAAATGCGCAGGATGGGGATCAAAACGGTGATGATCACCGGTGATAACCACCTGACAGCCGCGGCCATTGCGGCTGAAGCCGGTGTCGATGATTTTCTGGCGGAAGCGACACCGGAAGCAAAACTGACTTTGATTCGCCAGTATCAATCTGAAGGGCGTCTGGTTGCCATGACCGGCGATGGAACAAACGATGCCCCAGCACTGGCTCAGGCTGATGTGGCCGTTGCCATGAATTCAGGAACTCAGGCCGCAAAAGAGGCCGGTAATATGGTGGATCTGGATTCCAATCCCACGAAATTAATTGAAGTGGTACGTATTGGTAAGCAAATGCTGATGACCAGAGGCTCTTTAACCACATTTAGTATTGCCAATGACATTGCTAAGTATTTCGCCATTATTCCGGCTGCATTCGCTGTCACTTATCCGCAACTTAATGCACTGAATATCATGCACCTCCATTCACCGCAATCAGCAGTGCTGTCAGCAGTTATTTTCAATGCGCTTATCATTATTTTTTTACTGCCACTCGCTCTGAAAGGCATCAGTTATCGTCCGATGAATGCTCTGTCACTTCTGAGACGTAATTTATGGATATATGGTCTGGGTGGTTTGCTGATGCCTTTTGCGGCGATCAAACTGATCGATATGTTACTCACTCTATTAGGCTTTAAATAGATCATCATCCTCTCGGGATTTGACTATCAGGTAAGGTGAAAAAAATGACTTGGTTACGTTCTTCCATTGTTCTGTTGATATTTCTCACCCTGATCACCGGGATCGCATATCCGTTGCTGATCACTGGCCTGTCCACAACCTTGTTTCACCATCAGGCGACAGGTTCACTCATTGAACAGGATGGTGAATTGCTTGGTTCAGAGTTAATCGGTCAGGAATTTACCAAAGCGAACTATTTTCATGGACGGCCTTCAATGACTGCTGAACAACCTTATAATGCACAGTCATCCGGGGGGAGTAATCTCGCACCAACTAACCCGTTTTTATTCCAGAAAATACAACAGCGCATTATTAAAATACGTCTATTTAACCACCCGGAAAATCATCCTATTCCTGTCGATTTAGTCACCGCATCCGGTAGCGGCCTTGATCCCCATATTTCACCTGAAGCTGCTGTATTTCAGGCTCATCGTATTGCTACAGCCCGGCACCTGCCGGTAGATTTAATCAACAAGCTGATTGAGGAGAACATCGAATTTCCACCAATACACTACTTAGGTCAGCCCGTTGTCAACGTACTGAAACTCAATCTGGCGTTAGATAACCAGCGAGCACAAGGTAAGTCGCGATGACTGAGACAGAACCACAGCGTCCTGATCCAGACAATTTGCTGACGCTGGCAAATGAAAAGCCACGGGGCAAACTGAAAATTTTCTTCGGAGCCTGTGCCGGAGTAGGAAAAACCTACGCCATGTTACAGGAAGCTCAACGTTTGCTGGCTCAGGGGCTGGATATTATTGTCGGCGTCGTTGAAACTCACGGACGGCAGGAAACCGCGGCACTCTTAAAAGGTCTGCCACAGTTGCCGCCAAAATATATCTACTCAGCTCAACGCAGAGTCCCGGTATTTGATATTGATGCAGCTATTGCCCGTCATCCTGCCATCATCCTGATGGATGAATTAGCCTACAGTAATCCGAAGGGTTGTCGTCATCCCAAACGCTGGCAGGATGTGGAAGAACTGCTGGAAGCCGGTATTGATGTCCTGACTACCATTAACGTACAGCATCTGGAAAGCCTGAATGATATCGTCGGTGGTATTACCGGTATCCGGGTGAGGGAAACTATTCCCGATCATATCTTTGATAATGCCGACGATGTTGTCTTAGTGGATCTTCCACCCGATGATCTGCGCCAGCGCCTTCACGAAGGTAAAGTTTATATTCCGGCTCAGGCTGAACGGGCTATTGAACATTTTTTCCGTAAAGGAAACCTGATCGCTCTGCGTGAACTGGCCTTGCGCCGTACCGCAGATCGTGTGGATGATCAGATGCGCGCTTTCCGCGATACACGGGGGAAAGAGCCTGTCTGGCATACGCGGGATAACCTGCTGTTATGTATCGGCGATAATCATGGTAATGAGAAATTGATCCGCAAGGCAGCCCGGCTTGCCGCGAAACTGGACTGTACCTGGCATGCCGTTTATGTTGAAACGCCTAAATTACACCGGTTGCCGGAAATCAAACGTCGAACTATTTTAAAAACATTGATGCTGGCACAGGAACTCGGAGCAGAGACAGCCACACTTTCGGAGCCTCATAAAGAAAAAGCCATCCTCCGCTACGCCAGAGAACACAACCTCGGAAAAATCATCGTCGGGCGCTACCATAGTTTATATTCCACCCTCTTTAGCCATCGATGGCGTTCTGATTTTGTCGGGCGTTTAGGTAAACTTGGTCCCGATCTGGATATCATTATTATTGCCCTTGAAGATAAAAAACAGCACTGGATCAAAGAGCCGGCTGAGCAACGCTTATCCAGTGACAAGTGGATAAACCAGCTTCAGGGGTTCCTGATCGCAATTATCCTGTGTACCTTTATTACCTTATTTTCTCGAACAGTTTTATTCCCTCTCGATAAAGCCAACCTGATCACCCTTTATCTACTGGGTGTTGTTGTTATTGCGTTATTTTACGGGCGCTGGCCTTCGGTATTTTCTGCTTTTATCAACGTTGCCAGTTTCGATATCTTTTTTGTCAAACCTCATCTGTCACTGGCCGTTAATGATATGCAATATCTGCTTACCTTTACGGTCATGCTGATCGTGGGAGTGGTCGTCGGGAACCTGACCGCAGGTATACGCTATCAAGCCAGAATTGCACGCTATAGGGAGCAGCGGACACGGCATTTATATGAAATCACCCGTGAACTCGGCCGGGCACTGAATGAAGAAGACGTTGCCCGTATCAGTTATCATTTTTTATCCAATAGCTTTCAGGCAAAAACAGGGTTATTACTGCCGGATGGCAATAATCATCTTTATCAGGTGAAATCCTACAATGGTGGGCAGATGTTAGTTGATGAAGCCATCGCCAAATGGTGTTTTGATAAAAAACAACCCGCGGGAGCAGGAACAGATACTCTACCGGGCGTGCCTTATCAGTTAATTCCCATCGCCACGCCGTCACAAATTTTTGCTGTCCTTGCGATTGAATCATCGAACCCCCGACAACTATTGGTGCCTGAGCAACAACGGTTACTACAGATTTTTACCGGAATTATTGCTAACGCGCTGGAGCGATTACATCTGGCCCGTGGTGCAGAATCCGCCAAGCTGGAGAGTGAATGGGAACAATTACGTAATTCATTTATGACAGCCCTGTCACATGATTTGCTGACACCATTAACCCGCCTGTCTGAACAAACAGAAGTACTCAGACAGAATTTATCGGTTACAAACTCTCAGCATGCTAAACAATTTCAGTATATTCATCAGCAGATCCTTAATATTTCACATCTGGTGAATAACATGCTGGATATCGTGCGTATCCAATCAGGCAGCCTTCAGCCTAATTTTGGCTGTTATTCACTGAAAGAAATCATTGATAGTGCTTTACGCTCACTCGATTATGCTTTAAGCCGTTATAAGATAGATCTTTCCCTGCCTGCTGATTTGTCCCTACAGTGCGACGCCTCTTTATTAGAGCGTGTATTTGTCAACCTACTGGAAAATGCCATCAAATATACAGATAAAGGTTCAGCACTGGGTATCAGAGCAACAATTGAAAAAGAAAAGGTCAATATCGAAGTTTGGGATACCGGTTCAGGATTACCGGGCGGGAAGGAAAAATCCATTTTTGATAAATTTTCACATATCCCCCATAAACATCACAAACCCACGGCCATTAATTCCGGGTTAGGGCTAACGATTTGTTATCACATTATTGAAATTCACAATGGAAAAATATGGGCGACAAATAATGAGAAAGGTGGAGCCAGTTTCCATTTTTCCCTGCCGATTTGTTCCACCAATGATAATCGAGAAAAATGACATGCAGATCTAATTAAATGATAAGGAAATAACCCTATGAAGCAGCTAATAACCCTATCGCTATCCACCATTCTGGTATTAACCTCATGGAGTACACATGCAATACCATCAGGGTTATCTAATACACCGGCACAATGTCAGGACCGAGCATATACTATATGTAAAAAACATATCGATCATCCTAAAAAATACCAATTTTGTCTTGAAGAAATCTATGACACATGCATACGTCAATAATGTTTGTTTTAACAAAAAGCCGCAGCAAAAGCAGCGGCTTTTTTCATCAGTATTCAGCGCTAATTAACCCGCAGCAAATACTTGGTTAACAATCTCCTGAGCTTCCTGCTCGATTTTTTCACGGTGTTCTGCACCAAGGAAACTCTCGCAATAAATTTTATATGCTTCTTCTGTACCTGAAGGGCGCGCCGCAAACCAGCCGTTATCACTCATCACCTTCAGGCCACCAATGGAAGCACCATTGCCGGAAGCAGTTGTCAGGCGAGCCGTAATTGGATCACCTGCCAGCGTATCCGCTTTTACCATTTCCGGTGACAACTTAGATAACTGTGCTTTCTGCTGATGACTTGCCGGAGCCTGAAGACGGCTATAACTCGGCGTACCAAAACGAGCCGCCAATTTGTCATAGCGCTGCTGTGGATTTTCACCGGTCACTGCCATCATTTCCGCCGCAAGCAGGCAAAGAATGATGCCGTCTTTATCTGTTGACCACGGAGTACCATCAAAACGCAGGAAAGATGCGCCCGCACTTTCTTCTCCACCGAAGCCCAGCTCACCTTTATATAGCCCGTCAACAAACCATTTAAACCCGACCGGAACTTCCACCAGTTCACGCCCCAGATCAGCCACAACCCGATCAATCATGGCACTGGAAACCAGCGTCTTACCCACAGCCACTTTCTCAGACCATTGCGGACGATGACGGAACAGGTAATCCACTGCGGTCGCCAGATAATGGTTAGGGTTCATCAGGCCGGCTGGGGTAATGATGCCGTGGCGGTCATAATCAGGATCATTGGCGAATGCCAAATCGAATTTATCCCGCAATTCCAGCAAGCCGGCCATCGCCCAGCGGGATGAACAATCCATCCGGATCACACCATCGCGATCCAGTGTCATAAAGCGGAAAGTCTGATCAATGTTATCATTCACCAGCGTCAGATCGAGATTATAATACTCACCAATACGCTGCCAGTAAGCAATACCTGAGCCACCCAAGGGATCAATCCCGATTTTCAGACCCGCTTTCTGAATTGCTGCCATATCGACAACTTCACCCAACGCGGTGACATAAGGATCAACTAAATCCTGAGGGTGCAAATATTCACTTTTTAATGCCTGTTCGTAAGGCTGGCGTTTAACGCCTTTCAGATTACCAGCCAACAATTCATTAGCCCGATTTTCAATAACGGAAGTCAGATCCGTATCAGCCGGGCCACCATTAGGCGGATTATATTTAATACCACCGTCTTCCGGTGGATTATGAGAAGGGGTAATTACAATACCATCCGCCAGATTTTTTCCCTGACGGTTATAAGACAAAATGGCATGTGAAATAGCAGGCGTTGGCGTAAAACCATTATTCTCCTGCACGACCACATCAACACCATTCGCTGTCAGTACTTCCAACACGGAAATAAAAGCGGCTTCAGAAAGTGCATGTGTATCTTTCCCGATATAACACGGGCCAGTAATATCATATTGCTTACGTACTTCTACAATCGCCTGAGAAATTGCCAGAATATGCGCTTCGTTAAAGCTATTACGCCCGGCACTGCCACGATGGCCGGAAGTACCAAACTTGACTTTATGGGCCGGATTTTCGGGATTGGGTTGTAAGGTGTAATACTGTGAAGTGAGGAGTGCAACATTGATCAAATCATGCTGCTGGGCCAGTTGCCCTGCCCTAGGATGAATCGCCACTTTATTTCTCCTGAAAGGCTGCACCGGACAGTCGCCAGTGCAGTATAAAACAGATACGCTGAACGGTTTAGAGAGTTAATTGATTAACCGCAGACTGCTGATTAAACCTAAACGCCGAATCTAAATAGTGCCACACACTTTTTCAATCAAATTTACCGGTAAACTCATATCCTGCATAACTTGCTCAATCATGCTACGTTTACGGTCAGTATTGGTATTGGTGATCACCCAAAAAGGTGTGCCGGGGATATGGCGAGGTTTGGTTTGTTTACCGCTGGCCAGCAGCGTATGTTCATCACCGGCAAAATACGTGCGGGTACGACCATGCATTGCTTCTGTTGTTCTGGCGAAACTTTCGCTGTCCAGACTATACAACGTAGACAGCACTAACATGAAACGCTCAACGGATTTTTTCTTTTCAGCATATTCATCGGAAAGCAGTAACTCGCGTATAACGCGGACAGTATCTCGGGGACGTACAGCTGGTATTTTGTTAACGGGTACAGGTTCACTGGCAGGCTGTGTAGTTTGTACTGGCTGCCCGGCGTCCAACTTCAGTATGCGCCGTAAAATATCAGATGCACTTTCACCGATATGCAGGGTTTGGCTTGCAATAAAGCGGTAAAGGTCTTCATCAACTTCTATCGTTTTCATTTCTATCCAGTACTGTTCTTAATGAAAAAATTATCCCCAGATTATAAGATATAATGCAACAAAACAAAACAATTAAACTTTCAATAACTTAAAGTGATTCTTTCTTAAATTGAGAATTGAAAAGAAAGAAACTTTTCCCCTAAAATAAATCAATTAGTTACAGCCAATATCCCCTCATTTTGTTTGTCTCTGCTGATGTGTCATGATATTAAACTCTACAATATTAAACATTGTATGAACGTCATTAAACTCAGGCAAATTATGAAGTCAAACAATCAATTAAATTATCATTTACACAAACCCGAAAATCCGTTGTCTTCCACTCCCATTATCCTTATCCATGGACTTTTTGGTGATTTAAACAACTTAGGAATATTAGGGCGTGATTTACAGCAATATTATCCGGTGATTCAGATTGATGTACGAAATCACGGTATTTCTCCCCGCATGGAAAATATGGATTATCGTGACATGGCACAAGATGTGCTGGCACTTCTTGACGAACTCGATATAGCAAAAGCCATCATTATAGGTCATTCCATGGGGGGAAAAATCGCCATGAGCATGACAGCAATTGCCCCGGAGCGCATTGAAAAAATCGTGGTGATTGATATGGCTCCGGTTGCTTATCAGGCAAGGCGTCATGACAGTATTTTTGCGGCACTGCACAAAGTAACGGAAGCAGGTGTACAAACCCGGCAGGCGGCTACAGACATCATGCTTGAAGATATTAAAGAAGATGGCGTGATTCCATTTCTACTAAAATCATTCCGTCAGGGGGAATGGAGATTTAACCTACCCGTACTGCAAAAAGAATACGAAAAAATTATCGGCTGGGAAACAATTCCGGCATGGCATAAACCAGCTTTATTTATTCGTGGTGGGAACTCCGATTACATTACGGAAGAATACCGTCAGGATATTATTAATCAATTCCCACAAGCCACTGCCTGGGTTGTCGCGGGAGCCGGTCATTGGGTTCATGCAGAGAAACCTGAAGCAGTACTACGGGCAATTCACCGATTTTTAGGCACTGAATAAAAAAATAGGATATCAGTCTAGCGAAATATATGGGTTGATATCCTTACTAAACTTACCCGATATTATTATAGAATAACAATATACTTAAAATAAAATATCCAATTTATTTATCATGTTCCATTAAAACAACATACCTGATATAAAAATAATCATATTAAACTGGGTATTTATATATTAAGGTAAAACCCAGAAAAAAAACATCAAATATTATATCACTAACAAATTTAATTCTTATAAAACAGCAAAAAATTCCGCTTATTTTTTACCTTAGTTTTGTTTCTTTTATCTTAGTTAAGGACAGAAAGTAATGAATGAAAAAAACGTATATAACGCTATCGCTGATGTTTATGAAAGATTTTCAGATTCTGCTCCGCAGATAGAGGTAGAAATCAGGACGGTTTTTGAGCTGGCAGGTGAGATACAAGGAAAATCAGTATTAGATTTAGCCTGTGGCTATGGCCTGTTTAGCCGGCTTTACAAAAGTCGTGGGGCATCAAAAGTTGTCGGTGCCGATATCTCAACTAACATGATTGAAATTGCAAGAAACAAATCTCGGCAATATGGTGATGGTATCGAATTTCATGTCAGAGATGTCTGCAATATGGAATCACTGGGTAAATTTGACATCATTAACGCATCCTGGCTATTTTGTAATGCTATCTCACTCGAAGAACTTGAAATGATGTTCCGCACTGTTGCTAATAATCTGGCACCTTCCGGTAAATTAATTGCTTACACTATTGAGCCTGACTACCGGTTAACTAAAGGCAATTGTTCCAATTATCTCTGCGATATTCTTAGCGAAGAGCACTGTAGAGGCGGTCTCCTCTTTAAAGCCGAATTTACCTTTCCATCACGTAATCCTCCTCTTCCTCCTGCGCCTTTTACAATGTACAGCTGGAGCCGTGAACAACACGCAGAGGCAAGTCATAAAGCGGGTTTACAGATTGAGTGGCATAAACCTATGCTGTCACAAAGTGATATTGATAACCAGCCAGCAGGTTTTTGGGACACTTACCAGAATAACTGCCATGAAGCCGCGTTTGTTTGTAAATTCCTATAATATCAGTCAATCAAACTCCTCACTTATCAACATAGGTCATCAAAATGGCATATTGAAGAGTGAAGAACATAAGCGGTATTCATCGCGATAAAATAAAATTCAATCTCACCATTGAATGCAAAATCTAAAATAGAATATCAACCCGAATATTAATATGGGTTGATATTCCTTCTAAAAATAGATGGTTATCATTAATAGAAATAGCTTACCAGAATAACTGCCATGAAATAGCCCTTGTTTGTAAGTTACGATAATATACACTTGGTCTTTCAAGTTGCCTCTTTGTTGGCTGCGCTCGTTCACCCCAATCACCGTCTTTATAAACATACGGTTATCTATGCTCCCGGGGATTTACTCCCTTTCCGCCGCAATGCATCTTGAAATCCATTGTGTATACCAATTAATTATTTTCTTCATCTTTCAACTTGTACCAATAAAATGGGAAATTGGAGGATGAAGAATATAAATCTATAACCTCTGATAATTATATCTTGCGATAAAATTTCCCATTCTTGGTAAAGAAGAAGCCATTTTATCTCAATAAATATCATCCAAAAGCGCCCCATTGTGCGGAAAAACCAAAGTAAATTCCGTGACATTATTCCTATCTGATTAATTTCATAATATATCCAATCGGTTTGCCATAATATTTAGCAAGATCATGTGCCGGCTTAAACGAACACATGGCCTATACTCAATGGGATTTCAATATGTATCGCGTGGGCATCAGAAAAAAATTTCTTCTTTTTGTCATACCATATTATATTTTTGACATTCAGTTCACAATTTGAGCGCATGACTATGATAAACATCGATCTCAACTCAGACATTGGCGAAGGCTTCGGCCCGTGGACTATCGGCGATAATGTGGATGAATCAATTATGGCATTAATCAGCTCAGCCAATATAGCCACCGGTTTTCATGCGGGCGATCCCTGCATTATGCGTAAAACCGTGGAGCTGGCACACCAAAAAGGTGTGTCCATTGGTGCCCATCCCGGGTTCCGCGATCTTGTCGGATTTGGCCGCCGCCATATCAATACCACCCCACAGGAATTAACCAACGATGTGTTATATCAGCTCGGTGCATTACGCGAATTTGCTGCGCTGTATAACCTTCCGCTAAGGCATATAAAACCACATGGTGCCTTATATATGCATCTGGCCCGTGACAGCGATGCCGCGCATTATTTCGTCTCCACACTGCATAAACATGCTCCTGAACTGGCCATATTCTGCATGCACGGTTCGGCTATCTGGCGTGAAGCTACCACACTCGGTCATCCTGTGGTTTGTGAGTTCTACGCTGACCGCGATTACGATCTCAGTGGCTCTATTGTATTTACCCGTCTGGTTGAGCCGCTCGACCCTGAAATAGTCGCTAATAAAGTGTTACGAGCCTGTCAGGAGGGTAAAGTCCATACCGTAGAAGGAGCCGATATTGACGTTGAATTTTCCTCTGTCTGCCTGCACAGCGATACCCCCGGTGCACTCCCACTACTTCAGGCAATAGTCACCCGTTTACAGGATGCAGGCATCACGATTACACCTCCACACCAGCACAAATGACGGTATAAATTTTAATGAGGAGGAGTGCTGATATGTCTGACCCAAATTTACGCTACACCTTCGGCGGCGACGAACATCTTTTTATTGAAATCAGCGAAGCAATGTCTCTGAAGGCATTCTTTCGTAGTATGTCGTTAACAAAAGCGATTAAAAACCTTGCATTACCGGGCATATTCGATATTTGTCTGGCAAATGCATCATGCCAGATACGCTTCAACCCGGATATTTTGCCTCCCCTAACATTACTGGAGAAAGTTAAGGCCGTAGCGGAACAAGAAAACACCGATAAAAAGCTCTCTACGCGTATTATCGAAATTCCGGTGCTTTACAATGATCCCTGGACGCACGAAACCCTGATGCGTTTTCGGGAACGCCATCAGGACCCACACTCCACCGATCTGGAATATGCAGCGAGAATTAACAGCTTGCCTGATATTGATGCATTTATTGCTCAGCACAGCGGTGCTCCCTGGTTTGTATCTATGGTCGGTTTTGTTGCCGGATTACCCTTTATGTACCAGATGGTAGAACAGGAACAACAAATTCAGGTGCCTAAGTATCTGATCCCCCGTACGGATACCCCACAGCTTTCACTGGGACACGGCGGGTGCTTCGGCTGTATCTACTCTGTACGGGGTGCAGGGGGTTATCAACTCTTTGGCGTGACTCCTGCCCCCATTTACGATACCCAACAGCGCCTGCCTTATCTTAAAGATTCAATGGTATTTTTCCGCACAGGCGATATCGTTCAGTTCAAACCTATCAATCGCGATGAATATGCTCAGGCTATTTCACAAGTTGAACGAGAAGAGTTTACATTGCGTATTCGTCCTGTTGAATTTGACCTTGCAGCCTTTGAAGCTGATCCACAATCTTGTACTGCAAATTTGCAGGAGGTGCTATATGGCGATTGAGGTGTTATATGTCAATTGAAGTGTTATATGGCATTAAGGTGCTGAAACCGGGGCTATCAAGCTCAGTACAGGACGCTGGCCGGGAAGGCTATTATCACGTAGGTATTCCGCCTTCCGGCACACTGGATCGTTTTGGGCTGGCCATCGCAAATCTGCTGGTAGGGAATGCGCCGGATACAGCGGGATTAGAATGTACTCTGATGGGGCCGGAACTGCTCTTTGAGCAGGACACCGTTTTTGCTGTCAGCGGAGCACCAATGGGCATACAACTGGATGGGCAGTCCGTTCCCCTTAATACCTGCCTGCTGGCGCAAAAAGGGCAGCAACTGAAAATAACCGGCTCATCTTTAGGTGCCCGTAGTTATCTTGCCATCGCAGGTGGTATCGATGTCCCTCTGGTACTGGGTAGCCGCTCCACATACAGTCTCGGCTCACTGGGTGGATATCAGGGCCGCCGGTTACAGGCCGGAGATACGCTTCCTGTAACGGCGTATTGCGGACAAGGCCCTGTTGGTCATCACCTGCCGGAAGAATTTAAACCGGAGTTTCATAAACATGCCGAACTTCGGGTGGTTCCCGGTATGTATATCCATCGCCTGACGGCAGAATCCGTTGACAGTTTTTTCAGCGATGAATGGAGGATCAGCTCTGAATCTGATCGCATCGGTTACCGCTTTCTGGATGGGCGTCCACTAAATTTTGTGGAGCGTACACCGCCGTTTGGCGCAGGTTCTGATCCCTCCAATATTGTGGATGCCTGCTATCCTATTGGCTCTATTCAAATTCCCTCGGGGCGTACGCCCATTGTCTTACATCGGGATGCCGTTTCCGGAGGTGGCTACATGACTCTGGGTACCGTCGTCAGCAGTGATCTGGATATTCTCGGGCAGTTACCTCCCGGTGCCAAAGTAAAATTTACCCAAGTGACATTACAACAAGCGCTGGCTATCCGGCATACGTTTCAGGAAAAACTGCAACGGCTGGTCACCGCACTATCCTAGTAACCCTACAAATTTATGCCATTTTCAGGAGAATAATTGATGAAAAATACAGAGTTGAATCAACGTCGTCTGAATGCTACTCCACGCGGAGTAGGTGTGCTGAGTGACTACTTCGCGCAAAAGGCGGAAAATGCTACTCTGTGGGATGTGGAAGGTAACGAAATCATCGATTTTGCGGCTGGCATTGCTGTACTGAATACAGGTCATCGTCACCCTGAAATCGTATCCGCAATTGAACAACAACTAAAAGCATTCACCCATACCGCATATCAAATCGTACCTTATGAAAGCTATGTGACACTGGCAGAACGTATTAACGCGCTGGTGCCTATCAACGGCCCGACAAAAACCGCGTTCTTCACCACCGGAGCGGAAGCTGTCGAAAATGCCGTGAAAATCGCCCGAGCTTATACCCGTCGGCCGGGAGTGATTACTTTCAGTGGTGGCTTTCATGGTCGTACTTTTATGGCAATGGCGCTCACTGGCAAAGTAGCACCGTATAAAATCGGTTTTGGCCCATTCCCCGGCTCTGTTTACCACGCCAAATATCCGAACGGGCTTCACGGAGTATCAGTCGATAATGCTCTGGCAAGTCTGGAACATATTTTCAAAGCCGATATCGCACCGGATCAGGTTGCCGCTATTATTATTGAGCCAGTACAGGGTGAAGGCGGATTCAACATGGCACCCACCGAGTTTATGCAGGCGCTACGCACATTGTGCGATGAGCATGGCATCCTGTTAATCGCCGACGAAGTGCAAACCGGCTTTGCGCGGACTGGTAAACTGTTTGCGATGGAACACCACAATGTAAAAGCAGACCTGATCACGATGGCGAAAAGTCTCGCGGGAGGGATGCCGCTTTCCGGTGTAGCTGGCCGTGCAGAAGTGATGGATGCACCGGCACCCGGTGGGCTTGGCGGCACCTATGCGGGCAATCCACTGGCGGTGGCAGCCGCCCATGCAGTACTCAATATCATCGAAAAAGAGCAATTGTGCGAACGAGCTAATCAGCTTGGTCAGCATCTGGTGGAAATACTGGCACAAGCGCGCACTCAGTGCCCGGCAATCGCCGAAATTCGTGCACTGGGTTCCATGGTTGCGGTGGAATTTAACGATCCACAAACCGGTAAACCCTCACCAGAATTTACCCGCGAAGTACAAACCAGAGCTAAACGCGAAGGGTTGCTATTATTGAGCTGCGGTACTCACGGTAACGTGATCCGTTTCCTCTACCCCCTGACAATACCGGAGGCTCAATTCGGTAAGGCACTGCAAATTCTGTCACATATTCTGAAGAATTAAGCTTCATGGCCCCGGATGTATTATCACATCCGGGATTTTCTATTTCGGGTTGTATACACTTCGTCTTTCAAGTAGCTCTTTGTTGGCTGCGCTCGTTCACCCCAGTCACATAGTTATAGGAGAGTTCATTATCTCTACCACCTGATCCAGCAATGCTGAATTACAGGCCGAAACTAGGCTGCCACCAAACATGGCCCTTTTCCGACTGCCGTTCAGTGCACAAAAATCACCACCCGCTTCTTTAATACAGGGCAAAATTGCCGCGCTATCCCAGGGTTTCATTATTGTATCAATAGCACAGTGCAACCTTCCGGCTGCAACCATCGTGTGCTGGTAGCAATCATTAACAAAGACAAAATCACGGGCAGATTTCACTACCCCATCCAGATTATAAACCACAGTGCCATTTTCCAGATGATAACCGGAACTGTGTATACCGGAAGCTGAAATCACAGCATTGTTAACAGATGTTGGTGAGTTATCCATCACTTTAAGCTGGCGTAACGGCTTGCCTTCCACATTCATCCAGCACCCTTCCCCTTGTGAAGCATAAACAACGGTGGAAATTGCCGGAAAACTGATTACCCCAAGTTTTGGTTCACCATTTTCGACAAAAGCCAGCAACGTACTAAACAAGGGTACGCCATACAGAAATGCCCTTGTTCCATCAATGGGATCAATGATCCAGCCCGATTCGAATTGATCACTGCCATCCTGCCCAAACTCTTCTCCCAGAATGGGAACACCCGGGCTGCGTTTTTCCAGTATGTTACGAATCTCTGTTTCCAGCATTAAATCAGTTTGAGTGACAACAGAACGATCCGGTTTGTAGTCAAACTGTCCGGCTCCGTCAAACGCATCCTGAGTCCGTTTTTTGATTGTATTTACTGCTTCAAGGGCAATTTCTAACATTTTTTTGTCGCTCCTCAAGGTATCGTTTAACGTCATTTCAACGTGGCAATTCTATGATAAAAGCCATAATTATGTCTTGTTAAAAACATATTTTTAGAAAAAAATAGAAATACATTAAGAATGTAAAAAATAGAAATAGAAATAGAAATGATTTCCACTTTATATTCATTTGAAGATTTTATTATTTAACAATCATTAAATTAAATTAAAAAATACAGCATCATACTTCTCTTGATTTTTTAAAAAAAAGAAAGAAATAAAATTTAAATGTATAATTAATTATAAATAAATTTCTCAGTAATATTGACATATTGGTATAAGTGCTATAATTAAAAATACACACAACCAAGTTGTTTTTTTAAAATCAAGCAAGGAAAATATTATGAGGACTAATAATATATTTAAAATTATTGTATTTTTATTAACATGCTCAATTGGTTCCGCCTATGCTGAATACTCTTGCCCACCTGGAAATCCTTCTGTACTACAGGGATACGTAGGCGCTATTTTATATTTTGATGATTATCAATCTATTTTTTTTACTATAACAAATCAGCCCAATTATTATATAAAATTAAACAGATTAGATGGAAAAATTACTGATGAACAAAAAAAAATAGCTCTTAATCTATTAATAGATGCCAGAAACAATGATCACATGGTTAATGTGACCTGTAGGAATGGATGGGCCACATATATATCTACATTTTAATAAAATAACACATCGTCATTATTTATAAATTTATTTAACAAAAATCAATAACATTATTAAAAGTTGATGATTTGATATAGCTATAATAGTAACAAATAATTTATCAGAAACTTTTTAATATCATACCGTATTTCTCTATTCATTATGATATAAAAATGGCCCACCAATGTGAGCCATTTTTATTACTTAAATAAAACTATCAAACCAGTCTGGATTTACCCGTTGTCGTATCCGACCAGGCCATCATAATGGAAGATTGTGTTTGTCCATCCAGTGCGTCAATAAAGCCACTGTCACCAATTGTTGGTGCAAAGCCACTCATTGCCTGAACCAGCGAATCCACTGCATTGGCAGAAAGCGCGGTATATTCACGCTCACCGTGGGTATTTTTATCGCCCATTCGGGTAACAATATCCGCACGGTTGCCATTGAAGTAATCCGAAAAGGTCACAGAGCCGATTGCTTCAAACTGCCCCTGTTCAGAACTGTCTTCCACATTACGGTTGGTGAGCATCACCAGATCGTAACCACTGCGCTGGAACCATAAATCCTGCCAGTTGAGTTCATTGAAGACAATCTTGTCACCGCGTTTGATATCTTCAACCACGTTATCGATCACATCTCCGCTGATCACATAGCTATTCACGCCAGCACTGCCTTTAAAGCGGTTCTGGTATCCTCCCAGCACCAGCAAGTCATCACCATCACCGCCGTCAAACTGGCTGAACTTGGAGATAACATCCGCAATCAGATGATCATCTCCCGCTCCGCCGTTAATCAGAGCATGGTAACCCATCAGTTTTATGGCATCGTTACCTGCCCCGCCATCGATCCGGTTATAGTTGCCGAAAACCGTGGCAAAGTCATGATCATCACCCAAATCGGCCTGATTATTGTTGCCGATAGCAACGACATAATCCTGACCTTCTCCGCCTTCAATACGGTTGAAGTTACCGGAAGCCACAATGTAATCACGCCCTTTACCGGTTTCGATGACTCCGCCTTCACCAACTCCGCCTTCACCAAAGGCAAAGACCTGATCATCCCCCTCTCCCATGTAGGCGTAGTTTATGCGGCCAGCAACTACGGCAACATCATTGCCCTGACCACCAAACATGATGTTTTCGCGCCCCATCAGAACACCGGTGTCGTTGCCTTCACCGCCAGTGAAAATATTGGAGGTTCCCAGAGCATAATAAACATCATCACCACGACCGCCCCAGAAGTTGTTATTATCACCTAAATAAGCACCGAGATCTTTGCCGTCTCCACCCCAGTTAAAGTTATAGTTACCGAGGGAAACATGGATGTCTCCATCCCCTTGCAAATGACCGCTGGTACGCAGGAAATCAAAGGTTTTTTCCTGCATATGCAGCAGATCATCAGTCAGGTTCTGTTTCAGATCAGAAACCAGATCTTTCATCTCTTCCTGCTTATTCTGCTTCAGCAAGGTTGCAAACAAGTTTGGCAAATTGAGGGAATTAAAGCCGAAAGTGCGCTCTGATTGAGTATTTTCCTCATCGGTATTTTCAGCCGATGTAATCTGTTCTGTCGGGGCTTTTTCTTTGATGCCATGACTTTCAAGGAACGAATTCACCCCGTCTGCACCGGCTGCCAGATGGGTTTTCAGACCATTACGCAGTGTTTCCGGATCAACAAATGCCGACAACTGGTTACCACTGAATTCGCTGATCACCTCCAGCATTTCCCGCACAATGGCAACACCATCTACCGCTTTATTTGAACGGGAAATAATAGCTCCATCTGCGGTGTAATCCACGCCAAAGATATCACCCAGTGTGGTATCAGCATTCACGCTGGCAAGGTTTCTCAACAGCTTATTTTTAAGCTGACGAGGCAGATCCGCCGGATTAAATGTGAATGTGGTTTTTGCTATCCCTGTTGAGGTGTATTGCTGAGTCATCAGGCCAAACAATGAACCGAGGTTAATATCCAGAATCGAATGAATATTGTCGCCGAACATCAGGTTCCAGTTACCGGTTGTTACCTGAATATCAGCACCCTGACCACCAACGGCAAAATTGAAGGCCAGTTTTTCATTCATCTGGCGGAGTTTATTGGCTCTGCTGAAGTTAGCCATTTCCGGCTTATTCCCGGCTCCACTCAACCACTGGTTATATTTCTTGTTCAGTGTGCTTTCAATATCGCTCTTCAGGCCGCGGCCGCTGCGTTTATACTGAGAGTCGAGATCCGTCAGCGATGTGTAATCCACGCTGCTGGTCATATCCAGCCCTGACATATCCTGTAGATATTTCTTCACGCTTTCGGTTGTCCACTGTGCTTCCTGTTCCGACAACCAGTCAGAAGTGAAGTACGAACCAGCAATGTTTTGCAGAATGCCCGAGACGCGGGAAACATTATCAAACGGGTTAAGCATCGGTGGTGTCGGGATGGATTTATCCATCATAACCAGCAAATCATTGCTGCGTCCCTGATTAAAGCTGATATTCCGGTTCCCGATGAACAGTTGTGCTCCTTCCAGTGCCTGATAACCGGCAATGTTGACGCTGTGTTTGCTGTCACCGTCTCCCAGATGAACCATGACATTATTATCGCCAAACGCCAGTGACTTGAATCCTCCCGTGCCAACTTTAATACCCACGTTGGTGGTTCCCCAGTTAATAGAGGTAAATTCGCCATCACCCGCCTGTACCTGTACATTGCCGGAATAGCTCAGTCGGTTATCGGAAGACGTCCCGACCGGATAATCCTGATGCTGATGTTTTTTCGGCGCATGGAAAGTTTCGGTATTGTCTGCAATCGCATTCTTCTCTGTCATCACCTCATGCGGGCGATGCTTCCGGCTATTGGTGCTACTACGCAGGCTACCTACACGGACAAGTGAAACGTTGTTTTCAGAAACATTATTGCGTATACGTTCGGCATTGCCTTCAACTTCTCCTTTATCGTTCCAGCTCAGAACGATTTTATTTTCCGTGATCTTATTTTCCGCTCTATTGTGCTCAGAACGCGTATATTTACGACCTGATTTACCGATCACTACTTCGGTTCGACGGGCAGATACTGTAGTGCGGAGCCCATTTTCATCAAGAGCAGAAATCAGGCGATAGGCAAAACCATCGCGCTTGTCATCACTGAGCAGAGAACAGCCGACCAGACTGATATAATCCAGCTTTCCGCCATACTGGAAACTATTCTGGAACTGCTTTAACCGCATTGCCAGTTCAGATGCCGTGTAATCACTCATTGTCGTGCTGTTGTAGCCATCAATCTCATCACCACCGTGACCAACAACCTGCCAGCGTATTGTGCCGCTCAACTGACTCGGATCGCCATATACCACTTTATACTGACCATTGCGATCAAGCTGGACAAGCACACTCTCTTTCGGATGCTTACCCGCCAGATAAGAGACAGAATCAGCCACATGGGGATCATCTTCGAGCTGAATAATAACCTGACCATCAAAACGCATTTTTTTGCGTTCCAATCTCGGCAACACCTCAATCTCTTCCCATTCACTCAGATCGTGGTTATTCAATGGATGAAGCCTGTTCAGCGCATTTCTCATCGGTGAGCCATCAAAGATTTCCATGGCCAGAATATCTTTCATGGTTGTTCTGTCACCGAATACCGGACGATAAGCTGCCAGTGCCTCTCCATCCAGAACAACGACACGCCCGAACATTCTTTCCCGCTGGCTGTTTTTAGCCATGTTGTAGCTTTTTGCCATGTTCAGACCGGATTGACCGAAGAAACGTGTGACGTAATCGCTGAATTTCTCTGCCGAGGAGAATTCGACAATCCCGACATTAGGATCATAGAAGCCGTATGTCCGGTTCTCACCGCTACCTTTTGACCACGCCGCCATCGCGTGTCCCAGAGTATTCAGCTCCAGCAGAATCGGTTTTTGCCCTGCATTGGCAGCCGTGATTTTTTCAATCACACCTTGTACACTCAGCGCTTGTTCACCGCTCAGTTTCTCTTTCCATATTTTCGTGGTGCTATCCAGCATCGGATCTCTGGCATAGAGCGCAGAGAGTGTCCCCAGTAACTTACTGGCGTTAACCTGTTCACCTTCAGAATACAATTCAGGATTGTTGAGCACTGAAGCCGCAGAGTACATTTTATTCAGCAGGCTACGTCCTACGTTTTCCTGACCGTCATTTTCCAGCTGTTTTGCCAGCAGAACCAGTTTTGACAGTGGTACACAACGCCCACCAAAACCATCATTAGACAAGTTGAGTAACAGCAGTTGTGGCGCCAGATGTTCGCTGGCTTTTGCATCTACCGCCCCCATAGAAGCGACATCACGGAAAAGGCGGCTATATTTCTCTACTTTTGGTCGCAGAGTCATTTTCAGTGCCCGGTGCTCAATTTCCCACGCCAGTGCACCTTTCTGTTCCGCAGTCCAGTTTCCTTTAACCAGCATATCCACCAGCTGCCGGATATCCATATCCGAATGGAAACCATCCACAATTTGGTTAGCGTGATTATGCCGGTAACCTGATAGGAAGGCTTTTGTCGCGCGCAAATCCTGTTCCCGACCCTGATTATCTATCTGAGGTTTCAGCACCTGCGTGTAGCGCATCAAATCATTTTTGATGCCTTTGAGAATATTGCTGTCTTCCTGCTCGTGCACCTGAGAAGCAGCTTCAGATAAATTGGCAACAATTTGTCCGGCATATTTCACCATTATCTGATAACTGGATGCATGGCTATAGTACGTGTGTTCACCAGAAACGTTATAATCAGAGGCCACCAGTCTGGTTCGGAGTTTTTCGCCTTCATTGCCCAGACCTTCATTATCTGTCAGCAACATAATCGGCATCTGTTTCGAGACCCCGCGCAGATTGTGCTCCACAGAGAATTTACCATTGACGGCTTTTGCCAGTATTCCGGTAAGGCCGGACGGATTCGATATTCCATGAGCCGTGATCGCTTTGGTCATACTTGGCATCGGTCTGTCCAACAGTAAGCCGGAAACCGTCATTCCTTTACTCTCCGCATAACGGGCCAGATCAGCCGCAATCGGTGCTCCCATTGAATAACCGTGGATAATGATATTTTCCGGGCTGATATCACGTTCATTAACCAGATAATGGAACATGGTACGTACATCCTGATACATTCCCTGTTCATTCGGATACCCGTCGCTGGTGCCATAACCGCGCATATTCACCGACAACACATCAATACCCTGCTGTCGGTAATGTGGCTGAATTTTACCCGCCTGATCTTCCGCCGATGAACCGGAGCCGTGGATAAACAAGACGACTTTTTTATCCGAAGTATCCCTCTGTGATGCGTTTTGCCCCTGATGGTAATAGCCTGCCAAACGTCCGGCTTCCCCCTTTAGGGTCACTTTTTGGGTAGTACCGAGATTGATTGCTAAATTAATTCTGTTCTGCATCTCCCGACTGATTTGGCGACGCTCTTCTTTTGTGCCGTACAGTTCACTGTTCATGAAGCGGGTTACAGGATTCTTCGGCGATCGCTCATGCGGTGCTGAGCCATCATTAGGAATAGCTAATTTCTCTGATCTTTCCGGTTGCTGTCCGGTTCCGCCATGATTTAACACAGTATCAAGACGGTGATGTTTTTGCTTAACCCGCTTGCTCTGAGTTGCTTCCTGCAATGACTGACCGAAATCAAACAGCTCGCTTGGTGTCCAGACACCAAAACCAGGCCGCCATGCTTTGCCAAGCAGTTTCTCTGCTCCGCCAGCTTTGAGGATACGGGCAACAACACTTGAACAGTTTTGCGTCATAAGCTGATAGCGGGCATCCGGATCACTGCTGATTTTGCCCCATTCGGCCTGCATTGCCGCTACATCAAGGCCTTCCAGATTGATGCGATAGACTCGATCAGGGTCAACTGTGCTATTTTTGAAATTGGCAATCTCTGCCAGCTCTCTTTCAGCAAACTGGCTCATAACACTGGCAATGGCTTTCTCCATGCGTCTGGAATTTTGTAGTCTCGCTGCCAGACGTAAAGCTTCCGCAAAATTACGGCCGACTTCATGCATATCCATGCCGGGATCAGCCCATTGAGCAAGGTACGGGCGATAAATGTATTGCGGTATTTCAGCGGATTTGAGCAGCTCCGGATTAGCAAGCGCCGCCATCGCAAATCCTTCGCTGACATCGCTGAATTTAACATCCACACCTTTGGCGATTTTCAGTTTTTCAAGGAATTCTTTCAGCTCAGCTGAGCCATCTGCCAGACCAAAGCCATCATCTTCTTCAGCCTCAACATCAAATGTCAGGGTGGGTGCCTGAAAAGCAGGTTGGCTCAGATCACGCCAGCGAAGTCGCAGATCGGGCTGATCCGGTGTGGCGATATTCAGAAGTTCTCGTATATCCGTCGATTTATTCCCTGCCGGCCACCAGCTCACATAGTTGATTTGATTGAGATGAGTCGCATCTTCTGCATTAACCAGAACACGGCCCTGACCAATCTGCATTGCAACATGGCCCAGCGTACTGTTTTCACTCGGCCGCCAGACATACAGTGTGGCACTGACAGGAGACAAGTGTTGTTCAATTGCCAGATGAACTTTTTTCAGACCTGCAATATCAATACCTTTGCCATCTTTCGCGAGATCATGGACAGCCAGACCGGCGAAAACAGCATTCGTGACATCCTGACCATACTCTTTGGTTACAGCGGCCATTACCTGTTTCAGCCCGGCATCTGCGGTATTTTTACCAATATGCAAACTGAACTGACCGTGAGTAACAAAATCGCCCTGAGGATCTAAATAGAGATGTTTACTCTCTTTGAGGTTAGCGTTATCGAGCCTATTGTATAGTTCGCTGAACGTCCCTTTCCCTGAGCTTTTCAAGGTCGGATCTGCCAGAACCAGTGACTCTTTCAGACGGATATCAATCTGAGAAAGTAGCCGATTCATTGCAGGTGCCCGCCCTGATTCAGAATGCCCAAGCAAATATCCCGCTACCTGTTGTTGCAGGTGAGTTAATTGTTCAATGGCATCCAGTGAATAATCCGGTTTTTCCCGTAAGAGCTGTTCATAAGCACGCAGTGATTCAATGACATTACGATAGCTTTCACCCAGTGGCTTGCCTTTGATATAAGCCATTTTCTGTAATTCATCACCGGACATCAGTTCAGTATTCGGCGAGTAATACCAAGAACCACTGACTTTTTCGGCAAGAATGCGGGTATGACCATCTTCAAGGGAAATAATGTGACTTCCCACCAGACGTAATTCATCCGGGATCTGTTCATAATTCTGATAATTGGCAAATATAAACCGCTCGATGGTATTAATCTGCGCCTTATCCTGCGGGTTTTCGACTTTAATCACCTTTGATCCGGAAGAACGAAGCCCCGGCCAAGGCATAACTTCAAAGCTATTATTTAAGCCTTCACGTATCAAAATATTGCGGTCAGTGCGCAGGCGATAGAATGGGATAGCTTGGTTTAACATGCCATCAATAGCACTGACTTTAATATCCAGATCAATCAGTGTATTTGCGTGGTAACCATCAGGATCCTGTTCAAGATATCTCATCTGCTCAGCCGGACTCAGTGAATCAAAGCGCATTTTCACTCTGACACCCGGATCGGTCAGTCTGTGCCCTATAGATTCCAGCGGTTTTCCCCGGTAATGATAGGCGTGTTTATCCAGCAGGCGAATTTCATTGACCAGACCTTCACGCTGTAATTGGCGCAATACCGGCAGCTCAACATTCCAGAAGAAATTGCCTAAACGTACCCCGCTCGGTGCGATGACATAAACATCATCACGCGCACCCGTCGCATAAACAGAACACCAGAAACCAATATTACTCCGTGTCGCTTCGCTGATGGCGGTGTGCAACCTTTCCTGTTGGAAATCATCAGGATCAAGGGATGTATTGCACCAATCCATCAGCTTCTTATTGAGTTCAAGGGCAAGCACGTTTCCTTTCACATCAATATCGTAAACCACTTTTTTATCATCTGGCTGCACAGCATCCAGTACAGAGCGATAGATGCTGAACTCCTGACCTGACCAGAATGAAACGATACTTTTTTCACCATGATTAGGTTCAAAGCTATAACCAAAACGCTCTAGTTTAGTAATAAACTGAACCCGCTTATCCCAGTCAAAATCAAGGGTTGAATCAACAAACAACTTCGCCAGCGGCGCAATTTGATCTTTAGGAATGGTATGCCGGATGATGCTGAAGAAATTCTCAATGAAATCAGTCAGCCTATCTCTGATGTTGTCATTAATCTCAACATTAGGGCGCACACTACCCGGTACAGGAATATAGTTACTCTTTGAATGATCATTTAACTGATCGCGTCCTCTATCCAGCCAACGGTATATTTCCGCGACTTTCTCTGCTCTTTCTCCGATGAAAGGATAGGTTGAGCTGCTCTTTTGCGACAAATTACTCCGCACGGAGCTACCGCGGGAGTCTGACCTTCCCAGAGGTTTCAGGCCACTCAGATCCAGACCAGAAACAAACAGGGATTTTCTGTTCTCCGACCCAGAGATATTCGGCACTGTTTCAGGTGAAATATTGCTATGCGGTAATTGCTGCGCGCGCAATGAGCGCGGTATATGAGTAGAGTTTGCCTGTGTAGCACGAAGGCCCGCATTGATCTGTAAACGCTCAACAGCCTGTTTAGCATCGGCAAGGGCAGATAAATCGCTCTCGGATTCTTGTAGCTTTTTACTGAAAGCTCCGACTTCCTGTATCAAAGTCGTGGAATTAATGTGGCTGGTTGTATCACCAATCCTTTCTGCTTCATAGGCTTTACCTGATCGATTACTACCAACATTACTAAAACGTGGTGTATAGCCATTATTTTTTGCAACTTCACTGGCTTCAGCCTCAATATCCTGAAGCGTCTTGCTGGCACTAAGTTTGGCCTGCTGCGCCTGCTTTTGCTGTGCTTCCGCTTCTTCTTTCCGGTATTCGGCTTTCATCCGGGCATCCGCAACATCTTTCCCGACATTTAGCTGATCTTGTTTAGATTTGGCAACATTGATTTCTGATTTATCCAGTGAATTTTCGATCTTCTGCTGTTGCTGTAGCGCTGTAGACAGTGCGTTATCCAGTTGCTGTCCGGCTGCTGCTTTTGACGTGTCCACCTGTGTCTGAAGCTTATCCAATAATTCACCGGCAAAGTCATGACGCCAGTGTGTTCCGGATTCCCCCTGATGGTGTGCGTGGATCTGTTCATCCAAAAGTTCCAGCGCCTTGGATTTCGCCAGCAGTTCATCTGTCACAGCCTGCTGTTCTTCCCGGATAACATCACGCTGTGTCAGTCCATTCGCATTCAGGGCATCAAAATCCGTGGATTCCAGCTGATTCTGAGTGCCTGCAATCGCTGCCAGTTGTTGCTCTTTTTCCTGCGCCAGACGTTCATGATCAGCTTCAGCGCTACTTTTATCGGCTAATACACTTTCAGCCACGACATCTTTTGACGGAAGATCACCATCATGACTGTTATCTGAGCGATCCGACGTTGCCACGATGTTATCCAGTATATAACCCCTGCCATCGTCTTTACCGATACCTTTAAACGCCAGTCGGTTACTGCCCGCCTGAGCAACCAGTACCAGTTGTTTATGCTGCCAGACGATCCTATCGTCCGCAGATGAGAAGATAACCTGACCATTCCAGAGCACTTCCATTCCGTTATCATCGGTGCTGGCTGCTCGTCGGGCAAAATCAAAATCAAGGGTAATGACTTCTCCCGCTTTAAGCTGGCTCAAATCCTGATAAATAGTGGTGTTAACCTGTGCATCCAGTTCAGACACATAGCTACCGTGGCCTGCGTTATCCAGCCCATAAGATGCCGCCGGATGCTGGGCTTCAATCCCGTTGGTCGCTTGCCAGCCCAGAGTACCGTCCTCAAAATCCCCGTTGATAATCAGGTTAGGCTTCTGATTTTTCCCAGATTGTCCCTCTTCATTCATGATGGTTTCCAGCCTGCTGACATCCGGTGTTTCCAGCTGGCTCACTGAGGCATGCAGATCAGCAGAAAGCGTGGAGCTGACCTCACTGATTTCCGTCAGCTTAAAGCCTTTCAAACCATCCACTTCCGGTAAATTGATAGCACCCCGTCCACGGTTACTGCCGGATGTATTGGCTTCATCACCATGAACCAGAAAGCTAATTCCCTGACTGCCCATGACACCCAGTAACGTCTGTTTGATATTACCGAACAGTGTTGCCAGTTTATGGCTTTCCGTATTGCTGGAGGCCAGCGCCAGATTGTAAAAATCCCCGTTACCGATTTGAATGGCGACATTATTACGGGCATAGGAAGCGTGAATATTCATCCCGTCACCAACATGGATGTTGGCATTGCCGGTGCCTTTCATTACCGAGACATTCAGTCCATCACCCACTTTGGTGCTGACATTGAGCTTACCCCATGCCACATTGACCGAGATACCATCCCCCACTTTGGTATTTACGTTCAAATCACCGTGGGCAGCAACCACGCTCAGGCCATTCCCCACGCTGGTTGTGATATTACTTTTACCCTTCGCGGCAGTAACCTGCATACCATCACCCACTTTGGTGACAACATTGCTTTGGCTCCACAGGGCATTAAAGCTGTCACCCTGCCCCACATGCGTGACAATATTTGCATCGCCTTTAGCCAGTGTAACCTGACGGCCATTCCCCACTTTGGTGATCACATTCGCTTTACCCCACGCGCCGGTATAATCATCACCATGACCTACATGAGTAATGATATTAGCCATTCCCTGCATGACACTGACAACCTGACCATCACCGATCTTGGTCACCAGATTGGCTTTCCCTCTGGCAAAGTTATAGTGATCCCCGGCTCCCATATGAGTCATGATATTGGCATCGCCCCAGGCGGCATTGACCGCCAGACCGTCTCCCATTTTGGTCATCAGGTTCAGCGTACCTTTGGCAAAACCCACGGTATTGCCATCGCCGACATGGGTCATAATATTGCCGAATTTGGAAACAAGCAGGCCGACCGTTGTCCCATTACCGACTTTAGTCAGAATATTCCCCTTACCCAACAAGACGCCGGCGGTAATGCCATGACCAACATGGGTGATCACGTTGGCTTTAGCCGCAGCTAAAACCCCCATAAAATCGTGACCGACTTTCGTCACCACATTGGCTTCACCTAATGCCAGTACGCCGGTCAGCCCACGACCAGCGTGAGTCATCACGTTAGCCTGACCAAACATCGCGGCCAACGTTGTGCCATCGCCGACTTTGGTCATGATATTGGCATTACCGGCAAACAACCCGAGACTGGTACCCTGCCCCACATGGGTATAAATGTTAGCCTTGCCAATCATCACGGCCGCTGTCAGGTCATCACCCGCTTTGGTGAAAATATTGGCTTCCCCCACCATCGCAGCAAAGGTATTACCGTTGCCAATATGGGTCATTACATTTCCCACACCAATCATGGCAGCAAGACTCTCGCCATTCCCTACTTTGGTGGCAAGGTTGCCTTTCGCCACCATCAGAGCGACACTCAGGCCATCCCCCACATGGGTGAACACATTACCCAGCGCCACCATCAGCGCCAGCGCATTGCCGTTACCCACTTTGGTAAAGACATTGCCGCCGCCAGCCATCATTGCGTATGCATTTCCCTGCCCGGTATGGGTAAAAATATTACCGAAAGCAAGCATGGCGGCAATGGTTTCGCCGTCTCCCACTTTGGTAAAGACGTTACCGACCGCCCCCATTGCGCCCAATGTTCTGCCGTTACCCACATGAGTCAGGACATTACCCAGACCAAACATTAAACCGGTGGTATCTCCGTTACCCACTTTGGTCAGAATATTGGCACCGCCCATCATGACACCTGTGGTTCTGCCATTTCCGCTATGAGTCAGCACATTTGCACCGCCTCCCATCACGGCAAAAACCCGGCCATTACCTTTACGGGTCAGGACATTAGCGCCTCCAAGTGCAATAACTCTGCTATCACCATTGTAAGACCCCTCTGATGCATCAAGTGCCGCATGAGTGCTATTGACATGAGTAATGACATTAGCAATACCAGCACCATTAAAAATCAGGTTTCCCTTTCTATTCTTCTTAAAAATAACATTTGCCGCGCCAGCACCGCTAAATTCGGTATCACCGATTTCCGAGTTGTGCAGAATGACATTCGCAACACCCGCCCCCTTAAAATAAACATTGCCACGAGCTACATTGGATTTAATAACATTGCCGCCCCCTGCGCCTTCGAACCGGACATCACCATTGCTGTCATCCTGTTTTTGGTCTAGCAGTTCCCGCTCACTGAACTCATGCATAGAGCTAATCCGTTCAGACGTCACACGGACAGTATTTACACTGTAATTAACATGACTCAGTGTATAACTGCCCTTACCGATAACTTTATAGCCAGAACGGGTGCCGATAGTTTGATCTGCCATGACCGCCGTTTGATCACCGGCTTTGTACCACGGTGTGGCAATATATTTCAGTTCACCCGTTGCAGGATCATTCGCCAGTTGAACGACGACAACTTTGGTAATTCCCCCCACGAATTTGGCGTATAAATAGGTATTCGCCATTTGGTTGGATTTCACGGGTTTTACATCAAAGGTACTGCCATCCATTGAAACAGCGTGCCCCCCCATCTGGGCATCTGACAGCGTAATATTTTCTGCTGCAATCTGAACACCGCCGGCATAGGTCACCCATTCATCTTCGGGTAATTCACTTTCCAGTGCATGTATCGTAAATGACTGATGATGCTCAACTGTCAGATCTGATAATTTATATACCCCGTCAACATTAACCAGCTGGTAACCGCCAGCATCAGAAATATCCTGAGATGCCAGATTATTGAGATGATTACCTGCTTTATGCCAAGAGGTTGTATAATATTTCAGCCGGCCAGTTTTGGGGTCATTATGAATACGAACTTTATTGATTTTGGTGTATTTATCATCAATAGCAGCAAATAAAAAAGTATTTATTTCACGTGTGGATTTAATACCAACAATCTGCTGTGTTTTTTGGATCCAGCTTCCGCCCAGTGTTGCCGTCGTTAATACAATTTCTTCAGCTTTCGCATAGGTAATCCCTTCACCATTAAAGCTGTCATTTAAACCTTTACGGGTGATTTGGTTATAACCTCCGGCACCCATAAAATGAATATTACCGTTGACCACATCTGAATAGAGATGGTTATAACCACCCGCACCCTTAAATGTGATATCGCCACTGTACCCGCGACGATATAAATTGTTATAAGCCGCAACACCTGAATAATGTATATTACCGGAACGGCCATCATGCTGAATAACAGCACCACCCGCTGCACCTGCGAAAGAAATAGAGCCTTCTTCTTCTTTATTAATTTCGGCGTACCCAACGGCACCTTTTACGTTTAAGTTACCACTGGTATCATTGATTTTCAGGTATGCTGAACCACCGACTACAGTATCGTTACCTGCACCGGTATAAATAGAAGCACCAATCGAACCCAGAGTGATGTAATCATCACCACCATAAGCATGGATTTGCCCACCAAACCCAATAGCCACAATATTATTATCACCATCATCAGCGGAATAATTACCTGTAAAGAAGTATTCAACACTTCTCCAAAATGGTTTTCCCATAAATAAGTCCCGGTATAAATTTAAAAATTGAAGATCAAAAAAGCCCAGTTAAATAAAATAACTGGGCATCAACACATAAATAGATAAAAAACGAGCAGCCCATGAATAAATTGAAATTTGTGATATTTAATCGTGTCAATTTATTGAGTTGAGGCATGGAAAAATAAATTCAGAAGGCAGACAGAAATTGTCAATTGAAAAGTATCCTGTTTTTATTTCCAAAATCAATATAGTCAAATAACAAAGTCTGTTTAACCACTATATTTAGTCCCAATCCCCTCATTAAAATGCAAAGAAAACAGGACTAATTTATATACAAAATGAATTTCGAATGGATCACGACAGTAAAAGAACAAGTCTCAGGGATATAAATAACCATATGTTTATAAAAACGACGACAGGGATGAATGATAATCGATAAAAAATAATTCCCCTGAAAGATAGGCGATATATTATCTTTATATATTGATACGTCCCTGTTTGGGCATTTCCATATTATCATAAATTTGTAACATAAGAATAACACTAGGATATTTTTATTATCTCTATTATAAATACTGAATTCCCTAAAAACAGATGAATAGCAAAATTTTCACACGCTGACTAAGAAAATTAATAACATCATTGAATAATGAATATCAGTTTTATTTAATAATAGCGATATAATCATTTCGTAAATCAAATAAATATGTGTTGGTTATAGAAAGCAAACACATCCAGACCAGATGTACAAAATTGCCGCCAAATTTGGGGAATCTGATGTTGTATGATGGCCTGCATCAACCCTCTCGGATTGCCACTCAATCTCACATTATTCCAGTTTTCTTCCATTAAACTAATAACTGATTGTTGATATTCGACCATATGTTGAGTTCCTCTTATCCTATTCTCCGCTGCAAGTATTTGACGCACACCTA
The DNA here is from genome assembly GCF_963876495.1 of Xenorhabdus sp. KJ12.1. Taxonomy (NCBI): domain Bacteria; kingdom Pseudomonadati; phylum Pseudomonadota; class Gammaproteobacteria; order Enterobacterales; family Morganellaceae; genus Xenorhabdus; species Xenorhabdus sp. KJ12.1. The sequence goes on along the minus strand of NZ_CAWNQH010000105.1, from coordinate 49,905 downwards.
TGTCATGCCGTATGTAATTAATAAAACCGACCCCAGCTCGACCCGTTCTATCATTAATGAATGGAGCATAAAGTGTTCTTGCAACAGGGATAGTAATATCTACATGTATAACTGAGTTAGGAACCGCATTATTCATTCTACTAACGGGCAATGATGTATCAAAGCTCAAAAGTTGCAAAAATGGATTTTCTGTATTACCTATTATTCTCGGTACTCCCTGTTGGGGCAAACTAAGCTCTAACGAGTGTGTAATAAATGGTGTTTGCACATGTGTTTGTACTTCTTGAATCCATCCCGCACTTACAGCCCTCTCGAAAGCATCTAATGCGTTTGATGGCCGCGGTAAGGGTGCTGCCATATTCAACCCTCTTGGTGACTCCTCTATTGTTGGTCCGATTATCTCCATAACTGGTCCAGCCGGACTACGATTAAAACTACGCCCCACCTGTGTTACCATTGCTTTCATGCCCCTAGCCAGTTTCCCAAACAGTGGCACCATACTCACCACGCCCGCCCCCATTGACACCCAGCCCAGAATGCTCGAGGCCTGTGGGTTACTTTCCTCGGTCAGGCTACTGGCGAGTCCAGTCGCGGCCCCCAAAAAACCGGCCCCAGCGAGCACAGCACCGCTCAGTGTCAGGGATGCCCCGCCGGTCGGAATGGCCGCCGCCAACTCCGCGGCCATGCCAAACAGACCTAACGCTATTCCCAGAATACTGCCCACACTGATGTGCCCACTCGGATCGGTCCGGTTGATCGGATCACCCAGACAATAGGCATACGGGTTCAGTCCCCCGGCCCCGAACGGGCTGAGGCTGTCCGGCGCCGTAAACCGCATCAGGACCGGGTTATACGTCCGGTAGCCGTTGCCCAGATGATACCCGCCTCCGGCCGGGTCCTGCCGCTCCCCGTTATAGCCCGGCAAATCCGGGTCACTGTCCGCCGCCGCCTGCTGCCCGTACGGGGTATAACGAAAACGCGAGGTCCGGTCATTGTGACGGCTTAACAGCACACTGCCCGGCCCGTCGGTGCCCAGTAAATGCACGCCGTCAGCGGTGACACTCGCCGCGGGCGTACTGCCCGCTTGCACCAGCCGCGTAACCGCGCCGCTTTCCCGCTGAATTTCTGCCACCCGGCTTGCTCCCTGATAGTACAGCTCCCGGGTGTCCGCCTTGTCCCGCCGCTGCAACGCCAGCCGCCCGCTGGCATCATAACCGTAAATCTGTGTGCTCCCCGCCTGCGTGACGGACGCCAGCCGGCCCAGTCCGTCATAGGCCAGCATTCGATGCGACTCATCCTCAATCAGCCGCCCGGCTTTATCGTAAATGAGCACAATCGTAGCCGGATAGGCCGGATGGCTGTGGGTGATTTTCGTCAACTGACAAGGGTCGGCCGGATTAGTATAACTGAAGCGGGCCGTGTCCTGACTGCCGTCCGCCAGCGTAGTGAGACAGGTCAGCAGGTTGCCCAGCCGGTCATAGGTAAACTGCTGGCGGTTCAGAGTCTGCCCGTACGCATCCCGCGGGCATTCCGTGCCCGAACAGCGGTAATCCGTCAGCCAGCGGCGGTTCGCATCGTAGGTATAAGCCTCGTCCCGCAATGGCACCGCGGGCTGGGGGCCGTCTGCCGGCCGGACCGCGGTGGTCCGGCTCGCCAGTTGCCCGGTCAGGGTATAAGTCTGGCTCAGGGTCAGTATGTCCGGCCCGCTTTCAATCCGCCGCGCAATTTCCCGGCTGAAATCATCAAAGGTCAGGGTGGTCACTAACTGCTGCCCACTGGCATTGTCCTGCACCGTCCAGCGGTCTGTCCGCCCGGCCGCATCATACCGGAGGGTCACCGTCACCGCCTCATCCACCGCCTTCACCGGCCGGCCCAGCCCATCAAACTGCAGCCGGTGCGCGACCCCCGTCATATCCTGACAGGCCGTCAGCTGACCGGTCGGGGTGTAGTGATACACGGCACTGCGCGCCGGCCCGGCGCCCGCATCGTCAAACTTCACCGTTTCCTCTTTGAGCTGCCCCGCCGGCGTATAAGAGCGTTGCAACGTGGCCTGTCCGACCGCCTCCGACCGGGTCAGCGCCCCATTTTTCCCCTGATAGGTAAACTGCTGGGTGAGGCCCGGGGCGTCCACACGGACAGGGACATTGCCCAGCCGCGGCTCATATTGCATCGTCACCGTCTGCCCCACAGCATCTGTCACGGTGTCCGGCAGCGGGCTGACGCCCTGATAGGTGTTCTTTTCCGTCCGGCCACCGACCGTGCTCGATTTGACCCGCCCCAGACTGTCAAACTCACGCTCCCCGAGCACTTGCCCGTCCACGTCCATTCTGACCACTAAATGAGCGGAACTGAACGGCGCATAAGTTTTCCGTACCACCGTGCCGTCACTGTAGCGGACGCTCGCGACCCGGTTAAAGGCATCGTAGGTGTATTCCGTTTTCTGCCCCAGCGTATCCAGAGTGGCCCGTAACCGGCCCAGCCCATCATACCAGTGGCTTTGCCGGGATACCGGTTTATGCTGACGGTCGAACAGGGTGACCGTCAGCGGCTGGTGCCGCACGTTATAGTGGGTTTGCGTGGTGCCAAATGGCAGGTCCCCCGCCTGAGTGGTTTGCTGCGCTATCCGGGTCACCGGATCATAATGCTGTACATGGCGTGTCCCCGTCGCGTCCGTTATCACACAGGGCTGTCCCCAGTCGTCATAGCCTGTCTGCTGGCTGACCGCGATACAGGCGGTTTCCGCCGGGTTGTTCCCGGTCGGTAACCGGTCATACCGGGTCTGGTTCACCACCCGGCCCCAGCTGTCCCGCTGCGTCTCCGCCACCTTTTGCCAGCCCGTATTCTCCTGCCCTTTCAGCAACATAGCCTGCTTACATCGCCGCCCCTGTCCGTCAAACCAGGTCCGGTGCTGATTGCCCAGCACATCGCTCTGGGTGGTCGCCACCACGCCGGCCTGTTCAATGGTGTAGGCATATTCAATGTCACGGGCGTATGCCGTCCCGGCATTATTCAGCTGCTTAGACAGGCGGCCAAACGCATCATACTCATACAGCGCCGTACAGCCCTGGTGGTCCTGCTCAAACCCCACTTTACGGCTGAAACAGGAGTGGATTTGCACGCTGGAAGCCGTCAGACCGTCATACTCACTCGTCCAGTGCGTGGTTTGTTTCAGGTGCTGTTTATCCAGCTGATAGTGAAAGACCTGTCGCTGGGTATATCCCTGGGCGTTCTGCCCGTCATACACCGTCTGAGCAAGGCTATCTACCCGCCCGTAGTGGTGGGAGTGTTGCCGGCTGACATAGCCGGTCTGATGCGTATGCAACAACTGGCGCTGTCCGGTGTGCCGGTCCACCCGGAACAGACATTGCTGCGTCCGCACCACCGCCGCTTTGGTCGCGGTCCCCGGCAGCGTGGGCAGGGAATCATAACGGTAAATCACCTCATGCCCCGGCGCATCGTCATAGGCCCCGATGGGGGAAGCCACGCCCGGGGTCACCGTTTTCGATTTCACGTAACGGACAAACCCGTAGGGGTCAGCCGGGCAGCCGTAGCAATCGTCATCCAGCCGTGTCACCTCCCCTTTGGCCGGGTAATAGACCCACACCGTGCGGGTGCCGTCCGGGGCAATCTGCAGGGTGGGGTTGCCGGCCGCATCAAACTCCGTCCGGGTCACCTCCTCCCGCTGGCCGTTGCCGGCAATAAAGCGGACCGTGGCCGATTTGGGCAGCTGAAACTGGGGCGGCTGCTGCGCAAACTCCGCCCCGATTTGGGCGTAATACTCCGTTTCATGCTGACGTATGCAGTTGTTCTGCTGTACCGTTTCTGAAACCAGCAAATGGTAATTATTGTAGCGCCGGGTAATTTCCCGGACCGCCTGCCCGTTGTCCCAGCGTTCAATGGAGCCGTACTGATAGTCGGACAGCACCCCGTAGAGGTAATCCTGATTGCGGCTCCAGTCGCCCCCCGTCCCACTGCCGAGAAAGTTGTTCTTGGTATAGGTATACGTGCGGACACTGGCGCCCTCCAGACCGGATGACTGGCTGTAACGGGTCACATACGGCAAGGCGGACGCCGGTCCCTTAGCCGGAAAACGGTGGCCGTCCTGCGTATACGTCACCGCCTCCAGCAAACCGGTCGGGGCCGTCACCCGGTTTAAAAACTGGCAGTGCAGGTCATAGCCCAGTGACCAGATCAACGTCTGCCCGGCCGTCAGGTTCGTGATGGTACTCACCCAACCGTTATGCAGCGCCAGTTCAATTTCATACATTTCCGACATGCCGGGCCAGACGGTCAGCCGGGTCGCCACCCCCGGTATTGTCTTAACGGTCAGCAGTGCCCGGTGTTTTTTATCCAGATCGTAAATCCCCGTCAGGTAGGGCACGGCACCGGCGGTATAATCCCACTCCAGCTGCAGGCTGTGCCCCAGCGGATTCAGGATCTTCACCGGGACTTTCAGGTTAAAGGCATTTTTGGGCCCGGAGAGGATCTCCACCTGACCGGATTTATGGATCACCTGATACGCATCCTCCGCCCCGTTTTTTTCAAACCGCACCACATCCTGCCTGTATTGGAGTAAGGTCACCGCCTTATCCGTTTCATCCACTTTATAGCGCTCGCCGGTGGAGAGTTGCAGCATTTTTGTGTCACTGTCGTAGTGGGTCAGCCCGAGGGAAAAACCGATGCCAAAGCCGATATCCGCTGAATTCAGCGGGCTGTATGCCAGCGCCAGGGTCAGCTCCGGCCCCAGTAGGTTATTGCCGATAAGGTGCGCCACCGGCATCACATAATTAAACAGCCCCGTGCGCGGATCGACACGGCCTGCGGCGGTGCTCTGAAAATTCGAGGCCTGAGAAAAAAAGTCAGTGCTCATCTTTATCACCTTATTAAAATTAGGACTTATCACCTTATTAAAATTAGGACGTAAATAGTGTCCCATCTGGCATATATTAAATTACCGGCAATGACAGAAATAAAAAATATTTTGGAAAACCATAAAATAATATTTAAATAGTCAGTCTCGACTAAAATATAAATATTATTTTTAATATCTCCATTATATATCCTCACTAATTTATAAAATAAAACACATATCATTCAGCCTTCCTGAAAATGAAACTTATCAGCATTATCCATAATGATTTTTATAAAGACCGATTCATTACCATATATATCATGGAATTTAAACTGTGGAACCTGATTAGGTTTATCATTCCAAAAATGACTATCATCAGGAAATATACCGCCACGTTTAGAAAGTGGACCTTCAAAATATAGGCGACTCATGCTAACGACATCTGTACGTGGTGTTGTTACTATCTTAACTTGTGGGGTTGCTTCATAACGCACTGTTATATCTCTTTTATACTTTTCAACCATGTTATACGACGCTCCTGCATTTTTCTCTTCTTCTTTATACCCCCCCCAAATAAACCAAAGAAAAAGATCATTGTCTCTTGTATGATGAGTAAATCTTAGATAATCATATCTATTAGGATTTTCATCATTTTTTGTATGTTGGACATAAACATCTTTCACTTCATATCCACTCAAAGGAAAAATATAATAATTATTTTGAATCCAATCATGATATGAAAAAGTTGGTGGATGAGTTTCATCCCCGAATATACTATGTGTAGTTTCAGTTGATTTAAATTCATATTTCCCGCTAGTAATATTTTCTATAAATTTAAAATCTATATTTTCAGGGTGATAAACAATTGCTCGACGACCGTGAACAACAATATGCGATCCTTCTGCATGGGCATGATCTGATAAATATTCTTTCCCACACAATGTAATTTTCGCGATGATTTTCTTAGTTTCCTCTTTTTTTGTTTTCAACCAATAAACTTTTCGCTGAGATTCATTATCAATGGTGGTGTCTCTTCCAGATGATAAATTTATGCCTCTGGTTACATCACCTCGTGGATACGTGTGAGAGTAATCGTTTTCCTCAGAGCTGTATGTCCAATCACCAGTTAAATTTTCGTGCGTTACTGTATCAATTAACTCAATGCTATCTAATTGTTCAGGAGATAATGTTACTTTATGCGTACCATCACCAGTCGCAGCTGATATATCAATAGCGATACCAATTTGCATATTTCCATTAGCAAATAGCTCACCTACCCTAGTTCCATCAAGTAATATAAGAGTGAAAGTAGGTAGACCGGTTATTATTGAATCATTATTTTGTTTTAAATTCATTATAATCCCCCTCTAAAAAGAAAGAATAAAAACAATCATCATTTTAATGAAGTGTTTATTTTTATCATTACAAAAAAATATAAATCCATTGAGTATAACCCCACAGAAACATAACCCACATAATTATTAATATAAAAACCATTCAATATCATATAGATTAACTATATTTAAAAATGGTGAGCGTCACGATTTACACCAAACATATATAAAATACTAGACCCAACACTAAGATATTTCCAGAATAAACCCATAAATAAAATCACATTAGTTAAAAAATTAAAATCACTAACTTATATTAAAATAAAAATAAAAATAAAAATTTTTTATTATTTAACAGTATGAACTTTATAAAACCATTTAATAATGAAAGATAATTAACATGTTTATTATCTTTCATATTGTCTCTTTGTTAATTTCGTTCACTTCAATCAAACATGCTGCGTCTATTCTCATGAAAAATAAGTGAGAGGCTTCTGCCTCTCACCGGAAACCAGCCTTTGGCTGAGTAAATTCATTGGGTATAAAACAACATCAAATCAGTCTGTCTTTGCCGATGGTTGTATCTGACCAAGCGGTGACAATCGCGGATTTTGTCTGGTTATCAAGAGAATCTATAAAACCACTGTTTCCGACAGTCGGGGCAAATCCACTCATGGCCTGCACCAGTGAATCTACCGCATGAGTTGATAGCGCGGTGAACTCACGTTCTCCTCTCGCATCTTTATCCCCTATCCGGGTGATAATATCCGCCTGATTACCATTGAAGTAATCATTGAAAGTGACCGAACCGGTGGCTTCAAACCGCCCCTGAGCAGAGGTATCGGTGACATGACGGGCTGTCAGCAGTACCAAGTCATAGCCGCTGCGCTGGAACCACAGGTTCTGCCAGTTCAGGTTATTGAAGATAATTTTGTCGCTGGATTTGATATCTTCAACGGTGTTATCAATCACATCACCACTGACGACAAAACTATTTACACCTGTCCCCCCCGTAAATCGGTTCTGATATCCCCCCAGTACCAACAGATCATCACCGTCACCGCCATTCAACTGGCTGAATTTGGAAACCACATCGGCGATCAGGTGATCATTTCCTTCTCCGCCATTGATCAGGACGTGATAACCCATCAGTTTGATGGAATCATTGCCTTTATTACCTTCAATCCGGTTCTCATTGCCGAATACCGTCGCAAAATCATTGCCTTCTGCGAGTGCCACCTGATTGTTGTTACCGATGGCAACGACGTAATCCTGCCCTTCCCCGCTATCGATACTGTTAAAGTTACCGGAGGCCACGATATAGTCACGTCCTTCTCCCCCTTCAATGACTCCGCCTTCACCAAAGGCAAAGACCTGATCGTTCCCCTTGCCCATATAGGCGTAGTTAATACGGCCAGCCAACACGGCAACATCATCTCCGGCTCCGCCGAACATCATGTTTTCCCGTCCCATCAGAACGCCCATATCATTACCTTCACCGCCGGTGAAAACATTTGAAGTGCCGAGCGAGTAGAACGCATCGTCACCACGGCCTCCCCAGAAGTTGTTGTTATCGCCCAGATAAGCGCCCATATCTTTACCGTCACCACCCCAGTTAAAGTTATAGTTACCCAGAGAAATGTGAATATCACCGTCACCTTGCAGATGACCGCTGTTACGCAGGAAATCAAAGGTCTTGTCCTGCATATTCAGTAAATCTGCGGTCAGGTTCTGTTTCAGACTGGTGACCAGATTTTGCATATCCTGCTGTTTTTTCTGGCTGAACAAGGTTGCAAACAGGTTTGGCAGGTTAAATGAGTTAAAACCGGCTGTGCGTTCTGGCTGAACATTGTTTCCGGACTGTTCTTCAGCCTGTTTTGGCTGGTCATCAACAGGGGCTTTCGTTTTCAGCCCGTGATTTTCAAGGAAAGAATTCAGGGCATCAGTATCTGCCGCTGAATGCTCTTTGATGTAATCTTTCAGGGTTTGCGGATCAATAAGCGCCTTTAACTGATCACTGCTAAAGCCGCTGATGACCTCCAGCATCTCCTGTATAACCGCAACGCCATCCAAAGGCTGACCGTTTCGGGAGATAATGTGACCTTCCGCGGTGTAATCCACATTAAAGATTTCGCCTAAAGTGGTATCTGCATCAACACGGGCAAGGCTCCGCAACAGTTTATTTTTTAGCTGGCGCGGTAAATCCAGAACACTATAAGTGAATGTCGTTCTCGCCAGCCCTGTTGTTGTGTACTGCTGAGTCATCAGGCCAAACAGCGATCCCAGATTAATATCCAGCAGAGACTGAATATTGTCACCGAACATAAAATTCCAGCTACCGGTTGTCACCTGAATATCCGCACCGCGCCCGCCAACAGCAAAGTTAAAGGCGAGTTTTTCATTGGCCTGTCGGAATCGGTCTGCCCGGCTGAGATTACTGACTTTCGGCGCCTCTCCTCCCAGCCACTGATTGTATTTTTTGTTCAGTGCGCTTTCGATATCGTTCTTCAGGCCACGGCCACTGCGTAATTCCTGAGAACCCATCTCAGTCAGTGAACGGTAGTCCACACTGCTGGTCAAATCCAGCCCTGACATATCCTGTAGGTATTTTTTCACACTGGCGATTGTCCATTGCTCTTCCTGAGCAGCCAGCCAGCCCGGAGAAGAGAACGAACCGGAGATATCCTGCAAAACGCCTGACATTCGGGATACGCCGTCAAACGGGTTAAGCATGGGCGGAGTCGGAATAGATTTATCCATCATGACAATCAGATCGTTACTGCGTCCCTGATTAAAGCTGATGTTCCGGTTGCCGATAAACAGTTGTGCGCCTTCCAGTGCCTGATAACCGGCAATATTCACGCTGTGTTTGCTGTCACCGTCTCCCAGATGAACCATGACGTTATTATCGCCAAACGCCAGAGACTTAAAGCCTCCCGTTCCTAATTTAAGGCCGACATTTGTGGTTCCCCAGTTAATGGAAGTGAATTCTCCGTCACCAATGTGTAGCTGCACATTGCCGGAATAACTCAGTTGATTGCTTTTTGATGGTCTGCTCGCATCATCGTTATCCAGTACAAGGCGCTTACGGGGTGAGTGAAAGGTTTCATTGTTATCGGCAATCGCGCCGGTGGCGGCTGTATTGGTATTCCGGCTACCTATACGCGCAAGTACAATGTCACTTTCAGAGATTCCATGACGTACCCGTTCTGAGCGGGTTTCCAGTTCATCGTTAGCATTCCAGCTAAGAACCGTTTTATTGTCATGCAGCTTATGCACCCACTGTTCTTGTGCATCTCTTCTGGTATATTTACGACCTGTATTATCCACGGCAATATTACTACTGCGCGCCGAGACTGAAGCAAGAATGCCCTGCTGTTTAAGTTCAGTCATAAAATGACGGGCAAAGCCATCGCGCTTATCATCACTGATCAGAGAACATCCCACCAGACTGATATGCTCCGGTGTTCCGCCATAGCGGAAATCACGGCTGAACTGTTTTAAATTGATCGCTAATTCAGCCGCATTATAGCCCCCCATGCGGGTATGGTTTAATTCAGTAATTTCACGCCCGTGACCGATAATCTGCCAGCGCAGTTTACCTGTCAGTCTGGCTGGATCACCGTATACCACCCGATATTGGCCAGTAGAGTCAAACTGCACAACGATACTGGAATCAGGGTGTTTCCCTGCCAGATTAGCCGCGGCTCTGGCAACAACCGGATCATTCTCAGTCTGGATAATGATCTGGCTGTCAAAACGGCTGCTTCCGCTTTCCGGTTGCGGTGTGACGGTAATGTCTTCCCACGAAGAGACATTTTGGTTATGTAGCGGACGTTCTGTACCTAAAGCATTTTTCATGGGTGAGCCATCAAAGATTTCCATTGCCAGAATATCTCTCAGGTTCATTTTGTCATCAATGACCGGACGATAAGAGGCCAACGCCCGGCCATCCACAACAATCACCTGATTGAAAAAGCTTTCCTGATGTTCATTTTTAGGCATACCGTAGTATTGCGCCATATTCATGCCAGAACGGCTGAAGAAACGCTTAACATAAGCGCTGAATTTTTCTGCTGAGGAGAATTCCACAATGCCGACATTAGGATCATAGAAACCATACATCCGCGTTCCGCTGCTGTCTTTTGACCACGCCGCCATAGCATGATCCGATGTATTCAGCTCAAGTAAAATCGACCGGCCATCGGCATTAGGCACTGTAATTTCGTCGATGACATCCTTCACGGTTAATGCCTGATTACCAATCAGTTTTTTCTTCCATGCCCTGAACGTGTTGTCATACATTGGTGCACGGATATAAAGTGCAGAGAGTGCACCGAGCAATTTACTGGCGTTCGCTTGTTCCGATTCAGCATATAGTTCCGGATGGCTGAGGACGGAAGCCGCAGAGTAGAGTTTTTTCAGAAAATCATTGCTGACATTCTCCTGCCCGTCATTCTCAAGATGTTTTGCCAGTAGAACCAGCTCTGACAGCGGCATGCAGCGCCCGCCGAAACCATCATTGGACAGATTCAGCAACATCAGTTGAGGAGCCAGATGTTCGTTTGCCTGTAAGTCCTCAGTACCGGTAGAAGCAACATCCCGGAACAAACGGCTGTGTTTTTCCATTCTTGGTCGCAAGCTGAGTTTCAGTGCCCGGTTTTCAATTTCCCAGGATAACGCGCCTTTCTGTTCCGCTGTCCAGTTGCCTTTCAGTAGCAGATCCACCAGTTGCTTAATCCCCATATCAGCATGGAAACTCTCAACCAGATGCTCAGCCCGATTATGCCCGTAGCCTGACAGGAATTTTTTTGTCGCCCGCAGATCGTACACTCTGCCGGTTTTATCTGTATGGGACTGTAAAAACTGCATATAACGCTTCAAATCGTTCTTGATGCGTTTGATAGCAATACTTTCCTGTTCTCGCACGTTAGTTTCAGATAAATTCCTTTCAGGAAAGTTGCTTTCAAGCGAGTTGCTTTCAAACAAGTTGGTAACGATCTTATTAGCGTACAGTTCCATCATCCGGCGGCTGGAATCATGTCCCAGATAAGTATGTTCACCAGAGATGTTATAACCGGTACTAATGAGTTTAGTACGCAGTTTTTCGCCTTCGGTTCCCAGCCCGTCCCGACCAGTAAGCACCATAATAGGTGTCTTTTTGCTAATCCCCTGTAGGTTCTTCTCTACTGAGAATTTTCCGTTAACCGATTTTGCCAGTACAGAAACCACCCCTGTCGGATTCAGGATATTATGAGCCGTAATAGCTTTGGTCATACTGGGCATCGGTCTGTCAAACAACAGGCCGGCAACAGGTTGCCCTCTTCGTCCAACATAACGGGCCAGATCAGCGGCAATCGGTGCCCCCATTGAATAGCCGTGAATCACAATATTTTCTGGTTTAATACCACGATTGTTGACCAGATAACGGAACATGGTACGCGCATCCTGATACAGACCGTTTTCACTGGGGCGACCATCACTGGTACCGTAACCACGCATACTGACAGCCAGCATATCAACACCCTGCTGTTGATAATGCGTCTGGATTTTACTGGCTTGTTCTTCTGCGGAAGAGCCTGAACCATGAATAAACAGAACAACCTTGTCGGACGGCTCCACAGCACTCAGATGGTAATAACCTTCCAGACGCCCCGCTTCACCACGCAATGTGACTTTTTCTGCCATCTTTCGCTCAATTGCCCGGCTAAGCCCTATTTGCACTGCTTTACCGATACGCCGGCGATCATCTCTCATCCCGTACAGCTCATTATTCATAAAGCGTGCCAGCGGGTTACGTGGCTCACTGTCACGTAATGGTGAGCCATCATTTTCAATCGCCACTTTTTCCAGTATCTCTTCATAAAGATCATCCGGCTGGTCCAGGATCCGTCCCACACCATCACTATTTAAACGACGATATTTATATTTGATCCGCTCAGCCTGTGTAGCCTTCTGCAATGCCTGACCAAATTGAAAGAGATCATTAGGTTTCCAGATACCATATCCGGGACGCCACGCATGGCCGAGAACATTTTCTGCACCGCCGGCTTTCAGAACACGGGCAACAACCGTTGAGCAGTTTTTGGCGAAAAGTTGGTAGCGCGCATCCGGGTCTGTGCTGATTTTTTCCCACTCAGCCTGCATTGCCGCTACATCAAGGCCTTCCAGATTGATGCGGAATACCCGTCCCTGATCGGCTTTGCCATCTTTAAAAGCGTTAATGTCAGCCAATTCTCGTTCAGCGAACTGGCGCGTCACATTGCCAATTAAATGCTCCATGCGTTTAGAATTCTGCAATTCTGCTGCCATACGCAGTACTTCGGCAAAACGCTGAGCCACTTCCTGCATATCCATATTGTCATCCCGCCACTGGGCAAGGAATGGCTGATAAATATGAGGCGGTATCTCAGCCGATTTAAGCATCTCAGGATTAGCCAGTGCAGCCATCGCGAAACTTTCACTGACATCCTTAAACTTGGCATCCACGCCTTTTACGGCCCTTAGTTTTTCAACGAATTCTTTGAGTTCATCTGAGCCATCAACCAAGCCAAAATCATCATCTTCTTCGGAGGCAACGTCATATCTCAAAGCCGGATTCTGATGAGCGGGCATACTGAGGTCACGCCAGCGGATCCGAAAATCAGACTGACTATTATTTGTCTCCATCAGTTCCTGTAAATTAAGGGACTTACTACCTGCCGGCCACCAGCTCACATAGTTCATATCATTGAAATCCCTGACTTCTTCAGGGCTGACTTTCACACGTCCGTGACCAATTTGCAGCGCGGCATGTCCCACACTACTGTGATCACTCGGTTTCCAGATATAGAGGGTGGCGCTGACCGGCGATAAGTGACGCTCAATTTCCCGATGGACTTTTTTGAGGCCTGAAATATCGATCCCGATACCATCTTTTGCCAGATCACTGGCTTTCAGTTTGGAGAAGATGGCGTTGGTGACGTCCTGTCCATATTCCCGGGTAACGGACTCCATAACCAGTCTGACTCCCTTACCCGCAGTGTCTTTGGCTATCTTCACACTGAATCGGCCCTGCGTGACGAAATCCCCCTGCGTATCAATATAGAGGTGTTTGGAATCACTGAGCTTAGAGTTGGACAGTTTGTTGTACAGTTCGCTGAAGCTGCCTTCACCTGAACTTCGCAGTGTCGGCTCCGCCAGAGTCATGGATTCAGAAAGGCGTCCATAAATCTGGGATAACAGTTGTTGCATCGCCGGAGTCCGTTTTGAATCCGCGTGCCCAAGCACATAGCCTTCAACCTGCTGACAGAGGTAAGTTAATTTTTCGATGGCATCCAGTGAATAATCCCTGTCTTCCATCAGTGCCTGCTCATAACGTTGCAGCGCGTCAATGACGTTACGGTAACTTTCACCCATTGGCTTACCTTTTATGTAAGCCTTTTGTTGCAATTCATCGGCTGACATCAATTCAGCAGATGGGCGGTAACTCCAGCGACCGTTAATTTTTTCAGCCAAAACCCGCGTACGCCGTTGATCATAAGAAACGATATTATTTTCGACGAAATGCAGTTCTTTGGGGAACTGGTCATAACTCTCATAATTAGCCAGAATGAATTGTTCAATGACTTTAAGCTGTGCCGGATCTTTCGGGTTTTCCACCTTAATCATCTTAATCGGAGAATGACGATTTTCCGGCCATGAATGCACTTCAAAAGTATTATCTGCCCCTTCACGGATGAGAATATTCAGTTCAGAACGCAGACGATAAAACGGCAGTGCTTTATTCAGCATACTATCAATAGCACCCAGCCTGACGTTCAAATCAACTAATGTATCCGGCTGATAATGATCGGCATTTATCTCCCGATATTTTTGTTGCTCAACCGGATTCAGGGCATCGAAACGTACTTTCATGCCAATATCATTATCGTTCAGCCGGCTGCCTATCTGTTTCAATGGCAAATGTTTATATTCGGAAGCGGGTTTATCCAGTAAACGGATCTCACCGACCATCCCTTCACGCTGTAATTGGCGGAGTACCGGTAATTCGAGGTTCCAGAAGGTGCTACCCAACAGCAGACCACCTTCTGCTATCACATAGACATCCCCGCGGGCTTTAGTTGCATACACTGAACTCCAAAGCCCCATATTGCTGCGGACAGAGGCCTCAATGGCTGATTGCTGCTCTTTTTGACGAATATCATGAGGGTCAAGCGAATGTGAGGCCCAATCCAGCAGTCGCTCACTCAATGTGTTACTGAACGCATGCCCCGGTAAATCAGTGTCATAAACGACTTTCTTTCCATTAGGCTGGGCAGCATTCAGCAACTCACGGTATTGCTGGGAATTATTCCCCGAACGCAATGTCACCACACTTTGTTCACCGTCAGCCGGATCAAAATGGTAGCCGTACTGCTCCAACTGAGCCATGAAACGGACACGTTTATCCCAGTCATAATCAATGGTGGATTCCACAAATAATTTTGCCAGTGAGGATACCTGAGTCCGGGGAATAGTGTGTTTAATACTGTTGAGATAACCTTCGATATAATCGATCATCTTTTGTCGATGACTCTCATAAAACTCGGTATCAATACGGGCAATTCCCGGTACAGGGATATAATCATCCGCTGAAAAATCCATCAGCCGCTCAGTGTCACTATCCAGCCAACGATAGATATCCGCGACTTTTTGTGCCCTTGCCGTAACCGTGGATAGTGAGGCAGTGTTTGACGATATCTGTCTGTTTTGCGGTAAACCATAATCCCCGACTAAACGCTCATTCCCCAGTGCTTCCAGCTTATCTGTCACCGTAGCTGAAATATCAGGCAATGCCCTGCTCAGGGTTTCAGACGCATCAATTTCCCGATTAACCTCATCAGGCAGAGCGATATTGCGGGGCTGCTCATCTGGCTGTCGGGTAGGCTCAATATTTGTCTTTCTGGAAATAATGCCTGCTTTAATTTGTAAACGATCCAGCGCCTGTTTTGCATCCGCCAATGGCACCAGATTATCGTCTGACTCCGGGAGTTCCAGCCTGAAACGCCCCTCACCCTGCGCAGCTATATCCTGAGCAATATGGCTACCGGTATGTTCTGCTCCACTTGGTTCATAAGCCAAGCCGGACAAACCACTCCCCTTGTTTTCTCTGCGAGCGGTTTTCTGGCTGCTGTTTTTCGCTTCAATGGCAGCATCCTGCTCTGCCTGCTGGGCAGCGCTATACCCATCAGCGGCAGCCTGTGCAGCCCGTTTTTGCTGTGACAGTGCCTCTTGCGACCGGAATTCTGCCCGGCTGCGGGCATCTGTAATATCCTGCTGCGCATTCCGTTGATTCTGTTCACTTCTGACAATACCCGCTTCCGATTTTTCCAGAGCTGTATCGATTTGATTCCGGTGTTGCAGAATAGATGAATTTGAAGACTCCAGTTGCTGATCGGCAAGGTTTTTTGCTTTATCCAGTTGTGACTGGAGATCATCCAACAACCTGCCTGCATAATCATGTCGCCATTGTGTACCGGAATCTCCCTGATGATGCCCGTTTGGCTGGTTATCGAGACTTTCCAGCGCCTTAGCTTTTGCCAGTAGATCATCAGTAATAGCCTGCTCCTCTTGCCTGATGACATCACGCTGTGCCAGACCGTTCGTATTAAGGGCATCAAGATCCGTTGCTTCCAGTTGATTCTGAGTATCCGCAATCGCCGCCAGTTGTTGTTCTTTCTCCTGCATCAGTCGTTCACTGTCAGCTTCAGCATTCTCCTTATCATCCAGTACCTCACCAGCCACTGAAGTTTGTGGTGTCTGCTTCACTTTGACACTTCCAGAACGATTTGAGCATGCAACAATGTTATCCAGAATGTAACCTCGGCCATCACTTCTGCCGGTGCCGCTGAATGCCAACCGGTTACTGCCCGCCTGAGCAACCAGTACCAGTTGTTTATGCTGCCAGGCGATCCTATCGTCCGAAGATGAGAAAACAACCTGATCGTTCCAGAGCACTTCTATACCGTTATCATCGGTGCTGCCTGCACGCGGTGCAAAGTCAAAATCAAGGGTAATGACTTCTCCCGCTTTAAGCTGGTGGAGATCCTGATAAATGGTGGTGTTGGCATGAGCATCCAGTTCAGTCACATGACTACCGTGGCCTGCGTTATCCAGCCCATAAGACGCCGCCGGATGCTGGGCTTCAATCCCGTTGGTCGCTTGCCAGCCCTGTGTACCGGCCTCGAAATCCCCGTTGATAATCAGGTTAGGCTTCTGATTTTTCGTAGGTTGCTCTTCCCCGTTCATGATGGCTTCCAGCCTGCCGACATCCGGTGTTTTCAGCTGGCTCACCGAAGCATGCAGATCAGTGGAAAGCGTAGAGCTGACTTCACCGATTTCCGTCAGTTCAAAACCTTTCAGGTTGTTTATTTCCGGCAAATTGATGGCACCCCGCCCACGGTAACTGCCCGATGTATTGGCTTCATCACCCTGCACCAGAAAGTTAATTCCCTGACTGCCCATAGCTCCCAGTAATGTCTGTTTGATATTACCGAACAGCGTTGCCAGTTTATGGCTTTCCGTATTGCTGGAGGCCAGCGCCAGATTGTAAAAATCCCCGTTACCGATTTGAATGGCGACATTATTACGGGCATAAGAAGCGTGAATATTCATCCCGTCACCAACATGGATGTTGGCATTGCCGGTGCCTTTCATTACCGAGACATTCAGTCCGTCACCCACTTTGGTGCTGACATTGAGCTTACCCCATGCCACATTGACCGAGATACCATCGCCCACTTTGGTATTTACGTTCAAATCACCGTGGGCAGCAACCACGCTCAGGCCATTTCCTATGCTGGTTGTGATATTACTTTTACCCTTCGCGGCAGTAACCTGCATACCATCACCCACTTTGGTGACAACATTGCTTTGGCTCCACAGGGCATTAAAGCTGTCACCCTGCCCCACATGCGTGACAATATTTGCATCACCTTTAGCCAGTGTAACCTGACGGCCATTCCCCACTTTGGTGATCACATTCGCTTTACCCCACGCGCCGGAATAATCATCACCATGACCTAAATGAGTCAAAATGTTAGCCGAGCCTTGTACAACACTAACCGCACGTCCATCGCCGATCTTGGTCACCAGATTGGCTTTCCCTCTGGCAAAGTTATAGTGATCCCCGGCTCCCACATGGGTCATAATATTGGCATCACCCCAGGCGGCATTGACCGCCAGACCGTCTCCCATTTTGGTCATCAGGTTCAGCGTACCTTTGGCAAAACCCACGGTATTGCCATCGCCAACATGGGTCATGATATTGCCGAATTTGGAAACAAGCAGGCCGACCGTTGTCCCATTACCGACTTTAGTCAGAATATTCCCCTTACCCAACAAGACGCCGGCGGTAATGCCATGACCAACATGCGTTGTCACGTTGGCTTTAGCCGCAGCTAAAACCCCCATAAAATCGTGACCGACTTTCGTCACCACATTGGCTTCACCTAATGCCAGTACGCCGGTCAGCCCACGACCAGCGTGAGTCATCACGTTAGCCTGACCAAACATCGCGGCCAACGTTGTGCCATCCCCCACTTTGGTCATGATATTGGCATTACCGGCAAACAACCCGATACTGGTGCCCTGACCCACATGGGTATAGATGTTAGCCTTGCCAATCATCACGGCCGCTGTCAGTTCATCGCCCGCTTTGGTGAAAATATTGGCTTCCCCCACCATCGCAGCAAAGGTATTACCGTTGCCAATATGGGTCATTACATTGCCCACACCAATCATGGCAGCAAGGCTTTCACCATTCCCTACTTTGGTGGCAAGGTTGCCTTTCGCC
Source organism: Xenorhabdus sp. KJ12.1 (assembly GCF_963876495.1). Classification (NCBI taxonomy): domain Bacteria; kingdom Pseudomonadati; phylum Pseudomonadota; class Gammaproteobacteria; order Enterobacterales; family Morganellaceae; genus Xenorhabdus; species Xenorhabdus sp. KJ12.1. Next base: position 31,904 of record NZ_CAWNQH010000105.1, on the reverse strand, counting down.
ACCATCAGGGCAACACTCAGGCCATCTCCTACATGAGTGAACACATTACCCAGCGCCACCATCAGCGCCAGCGCATTGCCGTTACCCACTTTGGTAAAGACATTGCCACCACCAGCCATCATTGCGCAGACTTCACCGTCCCCGATATGGGTAAAAATATTACCGGCAGCGAGCATGGCGGCAATGGTTTCGCCGTCTCCCACTTTGGTAAAGACGTTACCGACAGCGCCCATCGTACCCAGCGTTCTGCCGTTACCCACATGGGTCAGAACATTGCCCAGCCCCAGCATGATACCGGTGGTTTCTCCGTTACCCACTTTGGTCAGAACATTGGCACCGCCCATCATGACACCGGTTGTTTCGCCATTCCCGAGATGAGTCAGTACATTTGCACCACCTCCCATCACAGAAAAGACCCGGCCATAACCTTTGCGGGTCAGGACATTAGCGCCACCCAAAGCGATAACCCGACTATGACTGTCATCGGTTTGCGGTAAATCAGACGGAGACGAATCGGATGTAAGATGAGATGTGCTGATATGGGTAATAACATTAGCGATACCGCCACCGTTGAAATTCAGATGGCCTTTTTTACCTTTCTTGAAAATAACATTTGCCGCACCAGCCCCCCTGAATTCGGTATCACCAATTTCCGAGTTGTGCAGAATAACATTCGCAAGACCCGCCCCTTTAAAGTAAACATTGCCACGGGCCACATTGGATTTAATAACATTTCCCCCTCCCGCGCCTTCGAACCGGACATCACCGCTGCTGTCACTTTTTTTTATATCAGACGTGAATAATGCCTGTTCACGGGCACTGCTCACATCAGCAAGGGTTCCGGATGTTACCCTGACGGTATTGACGCTGTAATGCACATCTCTCAGCGTATAACTGCCTTTACCCAAAGAGGAATAACCGTAATTAGGGCCGATAAATTGATCAGCCATCACTGCCGTTTGATCACCAGCTTTGTACCACGGTGTGGCGATGTATTTCAGCTTCCCGGTTTCAGGATCGTTTTTCAGTTGAACGACCACAACCTTGGTATATTCCCCCAACACACGGGCATACAAATAAGTATTTTCCATCCGATTGGATTTTACCGGTTTTACATCAACCGTTGAGCCATCGGTGGAAATGGCATATCCCCCCATTCGGGCATCTGACAGCGTAATATTTTCTGCCGCGATCTGAACACCGTCAGCATAAGTTACCCACTCATTTTCCGGCAGTTCTTTCTCTATCGCATGTATCGTAAATGCCTGATGATATTCAGCCTTCAGGCCAGACAGGGTATAGGCGTTATCAAGGTTGATAATCTGGAAACCGTTACGTTCGGAGATATCATGTGATGCCAGATTATTAAGGTGATTGCCTTCCTTGAACCACGATGTCGTGAAATATTTCAGTCTGCCGGTTTGCGGATCATTGCTCAGATGGATCTTATTGACTTTGGTTATGTTTCCATCAACAAGTGCAAAGAGGTGGGTATTGGTTTCCCGTGCTGATTTAACGGCGGTGACTTTCTGATGGTTCTGGATCCAGTTGCCTGCCAGCGTTGCCGACATCAGAACCATCTCTTCTGCTTTTGCATAGGCCATACCTTCTCCGCCGAAATTATCATCCGTTCCTTTCCGCGTGATCTGGTTATAGCCACCCGCTCCCATAAAATGGATATTGCCGTGGGTAACATCTGAGTAGAAATGGTTATAACCGCCAGCGCCGGAAAATGTGATATTGCCATTTTCACCATGACGATTAAGGCTATTGTAAGCGCCCGCGCCTGAATAGTTCAGATGACCGGATCGGCCATTATGCTGGATAACCGCACCACCGGCTGCCCCCGAAAAAACAATATTACCTTCACCTTCTTTTTCGATTTCCGCATACCCGGATGCCCCTGTTACATTCAGGTTACCGCTGGTATCGTTGATTTTCAGGTAGGCTGAACCACCGACTACAGTATCATTGCCTGAACCGGTATAAACCGAGGCCGCAATTGAACCTAACGCGATATGATCATTACCACCATACGCATGAATTTGGCCGCCAAATCCGATAGCAACAATATTATTATCACCATCATCAGCGGTGTAGTTTCCTGTAAAAAAGTATTCAACACTTCGCCAGAACGGTTTTCCCATAGTTCAATCTCTAAATTAAATGCCAGAATTAAAGACAAAAACGCCCAATCACAAAAAGCAACTGGGCGTTGATGTTTATCTCAGTGTTAATAAAACAGGTTAAATTAAAATGATGAAAAAATACTCGACAGCCATTTATTTGCTTTCGGTATTGGAAGGCGTCGTCGTATCAGAAGGCCCTGCAACCTCGGCAGGAACAGCGAGAAAGCCCGCAGTCATTAATTTATTGATTTCAGCTTCCATGCGAGGATCTTCCAGCATATTCTTCACCATAGAAACCAAATACATAAAACCAGAAGCAGGCATATGAATAACCTGCTTTAACTCCAGTTCCTGATCGTTTTCAGCTAATACACCATTTGCCATTTTATTAGGCTCTTGCCCGACAAAGTAGAGGGAGAATACGCCTTTGTTATAATTGACGCTGGAAATGGTTTGAACAAATTTTTCAGACATACAACTAAATACCGTTAAATAGGTTTTAAAATGTTTCAATATCAGTTAATAATTAACCACATTTAGTTGTATCAATATTACGCAGAGCCTAACCGGATAAGCTCTATACACAATGGATTTCAAGATGCGTCGCGGCGGCAAGGGAGTAAATCCCCAAGAACATAGATAACTATATGACTGAGGTGAACGAGCGCAGCCAACAAAGAGGCAACTTGAAAGACGAAGTGTATAATTCAATAATTGATAACAACCAGAATAAAGAATGGTGAACTTATCACTTCAAATGAAAATATCTTAAATTTAGTTTTAAAATCAACATACGGTAGAGATAAAGTCCGTTTAACCACTATAGTGAGTCCGAATAGCCTCATCCAATAAGAATAACAAACACTCTATTATTTTTGACGATGCTTTCAAACAGCCAACACTGGATGAGTTAGTATCCATAATGGATTTCAGGATGCATCGGCGGTAAGGGAGTTCATTCCCGAAATAACCCGCAAATTTTGTATAAATGCCATGCTAGGCGCGATACCAATGATAGCCCCATAAACTGAACAAACAGTTTCCGTCTGGCGCATCCGTTGTAGTAACAAGTGCAACAACGTAGTTTGACCTGTGAAGACCCGCTTCTTTAAAAGAGTAACTATCCCAATCAATTAATCCAACTGCACGGATTACATCCATCACCGAACTCTGATGGCAACTAAAATGTACGCTGTTCTTCCTTCCGGGAATACATCCGAACTATTATGTTCCTGCTCTTATTGAAAAAATCCATATACTTTTGTTCAGATTTACTCTTTGTTTGAAAAAAATTAATTTTAAATTAAGCTTAAAACTATCCCGTTAATTTTAATTAAGCAGGCTAGGATCATTATATGAAATCTAAAGTCATCGTATCCATTTCTTTGATTCTCTCTGTAGTAGCTTATTTTAAAAGAAGGGAGGATAAGGCCGCAATTCGGCAGTTATTTCTCTGATGGTCAATCCTTTTTTCTGGATTTGATTAACCGGAAAGTGACAGTATTAGCGGCATTGTAGATGCTGTACATAACTACAATTAAGGCAAAGGTCATTTGGTTACCCTTTAACATGCTATCATTGCCAATGAAAACCCTATGAAAAAAATAAAAGCTATCCTTATAACTGCTGTTACCACCCTGTTTATGCCTATAAGCCATGTCGTAATAGCCGAAGAAACAAAACCTCAAGAAGTAATAAAAAACCCGAATGTATATACGGAAGATGAAATATTAAGGCAACCCAGATTACTTGAAAATGCAATTGTCTCTTTTATTTATGAACAAAATGATAACCTTGAAAAATTACTTAATCTTTACAAAAGATCGCACAGTCAAGACCCCTACCTGATCCTTTGGGCTGAGGCGAAAATTCTCATGAAAAAAAGAGAATATCAGGAGGCTATCAATAAGCTAGAACAATTTGTCAAAAAGTATGATAACCCAACTGCCAAATTTGATTTGGCCATACTTTACTTACTCAATAAACGATACAATGAATCCGAAAAAGTTTTCAACGACTTATTACTATTAACCCGTAATGAACAGGAAAAGAAAATTTTAAATGATTATATAAAATATATCGAAAAGAGAAAAGAAGTTAAATTTGATATGGGTTTCTCCTTCAAAAGAGATTCAAATATCACAAGAATCACTGACAAAGGAACATATGGGCTTCACTACGACAATAAAAGGAAAAAAGATGTCGGGTTTTCCTACAGCCCAAGTATGAGCAAAAAATATTTCTTTGATTCTGGCTTATTCTCTGAATTTGACATTGATGTTTATGGAATTAACTATCTGAAAGAAAAAAGATTTAATCAACTCCACACCAGAATAGGCAATAAATTCGGATTTGAAGATTATTCAAATTATTTATACTTCAAACCTTTTTATATGAAGGCATTTTATGGTGGTGGCGGTGCATCTAAAGATGCAAGTTTAAAACCTTATTATGACGCAATTGGGTTTAATCTGTTTAAGTTATCGAGTTTAAATGATAACTTCAAATACACTATTTTTTATGAAAACAGAAATGATTATTATAGCAAGAGAAAAGAACTTAACGGAGACGTTAATTTCGTTAGCAGTTCATTGATCTTTATACCTTTTAATGATTTATATATGTCATTATCTGGGAGTTATGGGATAACAGACAGAAAATCTAAATTAGATAGTCATCATGACAAGGGGGCTGGGTTTCTAATCAGAAAACTGTTTTTAGATGATTATTTAGTAGAGTTAAGCTATCGAAGGATGATAACGAATTACCAAGGTAATAATAGATTTGATATAATAAATCCTAATCCTCCATACAATATAAACAACCCTAAGTTTTTTATACATAAATTCAAAAGAAAAGATGTTACTGATTCCATTTCTATTTCACTCTCAAATGAAAATATCAATTTATTTGGTATTTACCCAACCCTTACTTTTTCTTATATAAAAAACAAAAGCAATCATTCTCTTTATTCCTATAATGAAAAAGATATTTTTGTTGATTTCAGGAGTAATTTTTAATGGTTTAACTGAACAGAGGGGGTTAGATAGAGACACGTTGACTTAAAATGAACAACCATTGTCATCAATATATACTCCAGTCATGCGTTATCATTGTGTGAACGGGGTGAAACCCCCTACAGTCAATATGGAACAAAGTTTCCCATCTCTAATATCTACTTGTTTTAATTTGAAAAATTAATTACTTCTAAAATTTGAAAAAAAAAATATTTAACTTAAACTTAATCTCAACAGTATCTCCTTAGTTTTTCTAAAAAACAGATTGGAGTCATTATATGAACGCAAAGTCTAAAATATTCTTAGCTCTCGCTCTGGTTCTTTCTGTTACAGCCTGCTCTAAAGGAGGGGGATCCCATGCTATTACCCTTCCTGAACACAATAAACCATCTAAACCAATTATAGACGTGATACCGCCAAAAACGGATAGCAACACCTACTTAGCTTATAAACCGGAAAAAGATGCTCAAGGTGGAATAAATAAGACCGTTGGGAATAATGTGTGGACTGCCTTTTCTGGTGAATATGGTCTGCATGAAAAGGATGGCACGATATGGAAACACAACCTGAAGCCGTCCGCGGATTACGATTATATTCAATTTGGTGATGTGAATACTGATTATACCAGTATAAGAATAGACCCCAAGAAGCCCAATGATAAGTTATTTATAAACGCAAGTAATAACGCAATGATAGGTATTCATGATGATAAGATATTCATAGCGACCCCCTGGAATCACCTCAGGAGCCCCCATTCGGTTCAACCTAATATTCCGTATAATTATGAAGGCCCTATAGTATTCCATTCGGGTGGCAAAGTTCGCCAAGATTTAACCATGAATTTAAACATAACATACGGAAAATATGACGATGCCCTACCAGGTGATTTACAAGCCACCATTCATGATAGTAATGGGAATGACGTAGCTATCTTAAACGAACATTACGATAATATGGGAAACGATTATATATTTCCCTCAAAAAATTCTTTTGTGAGCCAAGGTAACTACAGTTTTTTAAACGGTCAGAAAATGGTATGGGCGTATACTGATAAAGACGCTAGCGGTATAACTGGAATACTTGGTCAGGTAGATAACTCTGATCAGTTCGGTGTTTTCATTGCTGATAAGAAGCAGTAGCCTCAGTAAGGTCAATAAAAATGGCTCACTAATGTGAGCCATTTAATTAAATAACCATATATCTACCTAAATACTGGTTTATACACTTCGTCTTTCAAGTTGCCTCTTTGTTGGCTGCGTTCATTCATTCCACCAGTCACCGTTTTTATAAACATACGGTTATCTATGCTCCTGGGGATTTACTTCCTTGTCGCCGTGACGCATCTTGAAATTCATTGTGTATATATTTTCCCTATTTCGCATAGGGCTTTATTTTTCTGACCAGCAAAGCGTGATTAATTGCCGATGCTATCTGGCGGGTAAGCAAAACACCAGAACAATAAAATACTGCCAATCATCAGGTTAACTTAGATTTCCCGCTTGTTGTGTCTGCCCAGGCCGCGATAATGGTTGATTTTGTCTGGCTATCCAGCAAATCAATAAAACCACTGTCACCCATTTCAGGTGCAAACCCGCTCATAGCCTGTACTAATGTATCCACCGCTCTGGCTGAGAGGGCGGTATATTCGCACTCACCCTGAGTATCTTTATTCCCCATCCGGGTAATAATATCCGCACGGTTACCATTAAAGTAATCAGTGAAAGTCACAGACCCCAACGCTTCAAACTGCCCTTGTCCCGATGTATCGTGAATATTGCGATTAGTCAGCAATACCAGATCATAGCCGCTGCGCTGGAGCCACAGATTCTGCCAGTTGATATTGTTGAAAATAATCCTGTCACCCAGTTTGATATCTTCAACGATGTTATCAATCACATCACCACTGACGACAAAACTATTGACTCCAGAACCACCTTTGAAGTGATTCTGATAGCCTCCCAACACCAGCAGATTATTACCTTCACCGCCATTAAACCGGCTGAATTTAGAAACCACACCTGCAATCAGGTGATCATTACCAGCCCCACCGTTAATCACTGCGTGATAACCCATCAGCTTAATAGCATTATTGCCTGCGTTGCCATCTATCCGGTTATAGTTGCCAAATACGGTTGCAAAATCATCACCTTCGCCCAGTTCGACCTGATTGTGATTACCGATGGTGACGACATAATCCTGATCTTCACCTGCATCAATATGGTTGAAATTACCGGAAGCTACGATGTAGTCACGTCCTTTACCACCTTCAATCACGCCACCTTCACCAAAGGCAAAGACCTGATCATCGCCATCTCCCATATAGGCGTAATTAATGTGCCCGGCCAGCACAGCAACATCATTGCCTGCCCCCCCAAACATCATATTTTCACGCCCCATCAGAACCCCGAGGTCATTACCTTCTCCGCCAGCGAAGATGTTGGAGGTTCCTACCGAGTAAAAGACATCATCACCACGGCCACCCCAGAAGTTATTGTTATCTCCCAGATACGCCCCCAGATCCTTGCCATCACCACCCCAGTTAAAATTGTAGTTACCGAGGGAAACGTGAATATCACCATCACCTTGCAGATGCCCACTGTTACGTAGAAAATCAAACGTTTTATCCTGCATGTTCAGCAGGTCTGCCGTCAGGTTTTCTTTCAGATTACTCACCAGTGATTGCATTTCTGTCTGTTTATCCTGACTGAACAGCGTCGCAAACAGGTTTGGCAGGTTCAGGGCATTAAATCCGAATGCGCGTTCCGGCTGCTCACTTTCAGTTTGCTCTGTAGGTTTATCTTCTTCATTCAGGGATATTTTATCTTCTGAAGTTTCATCAGGGGCTTTCGCTTTCAGCCCGTGACTTTCGGCAAAGGAGTTAATGCCATCAGTACCGGTGTTCAACCCCGCTTTCAGGCCATCAAGTAACTTTTGCGGATCAGTAAATGATTTCAGTTGCTCACCGCTGAATTCGCCAATGATTTCCAGCATTTCCTGCATGATGGCAACACCATCCACTGGCTGGCCGCTGCGGGAAACAATACGTCCGTCCGGTGTGTAATCAACGCCAAAAATATCCGCCAGCGTGGTATCTGCACTGACACCGGCCAGATTTCCCAACAGTTTATTTTTAATCTGACGCGGCAAATCAGTCGGGCTGAATGTAAACGTGGTTTTTGCCATGCCTGTGGCGGTGTATTCCTGCGTCATCAGGCCAAACACTGAACCCAGATTGGTATCCAATATCGACTGAATGTTGTCACCGAACATGAAATTCCAGTTACCGGTTGTCACCTGAATATCCGCACCCTGCCCGCCAACGGCAAAGTTAAAGGCCAGTTTCTCATTCGCCTGACGGAATTTATCCGCCCGACTAAGTTGGCTCAGTTCAGGTTTATTACCTTCTCCTCCCAGCCACTGGTTGTATTTCTTATTCAGCGTGTTTTCGAGATCATTTTTCAGCCCACGGCTGCTGCGCTCATTCTCTGTGTTAAGTTCCGTCAGAGTTTCATATTTGACACTACTGGTCAGATCAAGACCGGATAAATCACTGACGTATTTCTTCGCGCCCTCCAGTGTCCATTGTTGATCCTGCGCCGTCAGCCAGTCTGATGAACCAAACAGGCCACCCGGACTTTGTGCTGCACCGTTTTGTGATGAAATACTCTGCAATACCCCGGAAATACGGGCTGCGCCATCAAATGGATTGATTAATGGCGGAGTCGGAATGGATTTTTCCAGCATTACAATCAGATCATTGCTGCGCCCCAGATTGAAACTGATGTTACGGTTCCCCACAAACAGTTGTGCGCCTTCAAGTGCCTGATAACCGGCGATATCAACACTGTGCTTACTGTCTCCGTCCCCGATGTGAACCATCACATTGTTATCACCGAAAGCCAGCGATTTGAAACCACCGTTACCCACCTTGATCCCAACATTCGTGGTTCCCCAGTTAATGGCGGTAAATTCACCTTCACCAACCTGTACCTGAATATTGCCGGAATAACTCAGATGACGGTCAGAAGCCGTCTCATTCGGAGCATTGCTATTCGGAGCACTATCATTCTCTTTTTCACGCTGTTCAGGCGCATGGAATGTCTCGGTATTTTCAGCGATTGCCCCTTTCGCTTCGGCTTCAGCACCGGAGTGACCCACAAGAGACAGAGCAATATCATTTTCAGAGATACCACGGCGGATATGTTCAGAATATGACTCCAGTTCACCTTTGTCATTCCAGCCCAACACAATCTTGTTGTCCACCAGCTTGTGAACCCACTGTTCCTGAGCATCCCGTGTATGTTTGCGACCGGTACTGTCCACCGCAACTTCGCTGCTACGGGCTGATACCGTAGTACGCAGTCCCTGATCGTCAAGTGCTGAAATAAAGCGACGGGCAAAACCATCACGTTTGTCATCACCAATCAATGAGCAACCAACAAGGCTGATATGTTCAGGGGTTCCTGCCTGTCTGAAGTCTGCGCTGAACTGTTTCAGTTTCAACGCCAGCTCATCCGCACTGTATCCTCCCATACGGGTCAGGTTATGGGCTGATTCATCACGCCCGTGCCCGACTATCTGCCAGCGTAATTTACCGGAAAGCTGAGCCGGATCGCCGTAAACCACACGATACTGACCGTTGGCATCAAGCTGTACAATAACACTGGTATCAGGGTGTTTCCCTGCCAGACTCGCAGCGGCTTGCAAAGCAACAGGATCGTTTTCTGTCTGAATAATAACCTGACTGTTAAAGCGGCTTTCTCCGCCTTCAGCATGAGGTTTAACCGCAACTTTCTCCCATGTTTCAACATCCTGATTATTAACCACACGTTCAACAGCTTCTGGCGTATTATCTTTAAGCGGTTTTTTCACCTCATTGATAACTGTATCGTTATGATCTTTTGCCGGAAGCAGACCTGATACAATCTGTTCAGCATACTGGTTCATTAACCGGTTGCTGGCTGTATGATCATAGATAGTCTGTTCACCCGATACCTGATAACCCTCTGCGACCAGTTTAGTACGGAGTTTTTCACCCGCGTCACCCAGCCCTTCGTTATCAGTCAGCAACATGATTGGTGTCTGTTTCGAAATACCCTGTAGATTTTTCTCAACTGAGAATTGACCATTCACCGCTTTTGCCAGCACACCCGTGATGCCTGCCGGGTTTGGTACTTCATGGGCGGTTATCGCTTTGGTCATGCTTGGCATTGGGCGATCCAGCAGTAAACCGGATACCGGCTGACCATGATGTTCTGCATAACGGGCAAGATCGGCTGCAACCGCGCCCCCCATTGAATAACCATGTATGATGATATTTTCTGGTTTGATACCACGATCATTAACCAGATAATGGAACATCGTACGGGCATCCTGATATAACCCCTTTTCATTCGGGCTACCATCGCTGGAGCCGTAGCCACGCATGTTCACTGCCAGTAAATCAATACCTTGCTTCTGGTAATGATTCTGAATAGCACCAGACTGCTCTTCTGTTGATGAACCGGAACCATGAATGAAAAGAACCACTTTTCTGGATGGATTCTGGTTAGTGGCGGGATCATTCCCTTGCTCAGGCAGTCCTTGACCAGATACGTGGTAATAACCTGTCAGGCGCCCGGCATCTCCGCGTAGCGTGACTTTTTCCGCCGTGCCACTTTCCACCGCATAATCCAGCAGGATTTGCGTATCTTCATTGATATTGCGACGGGCATCTTTGGCACCGAAAAGTTCATGATTCAGGAAACGTTTTACCGGGTTAAAAGGTTCCTGATCCTGTGGTGGTGTGCCATCATTCTCAATAGCCACCTTTTCCACTCTTTTCGCTTCCACGATTTCCGGTATCCGGCTCTTGTCGTTACCTTCGGCCTGATCTGCCAGCTCCTCGCCAATGCGACGGTTTTGCTTCCTGCCTGTACTTTCTGCCTGTGCTGCCTGTGATTCCTGTAGAGCCTGCGCATAATTGAACAGCTCGGTTGGCGTCCAGACGCCAAAATGAGGTTGCCATTTATGCCCGATAACCTGATCCGCACCGCCTGCTTTAAGCACTTTGGCAACAATGCTTGAGCAGTTACCGGTCAACAGTTGGTAGCGGGCGTCAGGGTTCTGGCTGATTTTATGCCATTCAGCCTGCATTGCGGCCACATCCAGCCCCGCCAGATTAATGCGGAAAACTCGCCCCTGATCCGGTTCACTGGCCTTGAAATCCTGAATATTGCTCAGCTCACGCTCGGCAAACTGACGGATCACATTAGCCACTCGTTTTTCAGTCAGCTCTGGTGTCTGCTGTTTTGCGGCTGTCCGTAATGCCTCAGCAAAGTTTTTACCCACTTCCAACATATCTATGCTGCCGTCTTCCCACTGCAGCATGAACGGGCGGGAGATATGTTCCGGTACACCGGCAGATTTCAGCAGGTTAGGATTGGCGAGGGCTGCCATCGCAAAACCTTCGCTGACCTCCTCAAATCTTGCATCAACGCCTTTTGCGGCCTGTAATTTTTCAATAAACCGCTCCAGCTTACGAGAGCCATCGTGCAGGCCGAAATTGTCTTTCTCCTCTGAAGCAACATCCAGCTCCAGCGCGTCATTTTGTCCTGCCGGCTGGCTGAGATCTCGCCAGCGCAGTTTTACATCCGGATGCTCTGCGGTGGAAACATCAAAAATACGGCGGACACTGGTCGATTTGCCGCCTTTCGGCCACCAGCTGACATAGTGTTTTTCGTTGAACTCGGCGGCATTTTCAGCCGTAATTTCCATACGCCCGTGCCCGATTTGCAGGGCTGCATGCCCCAATCGGCTGTGATCGCTGGGTTTCCAGATAAACAGTGTGGCACTGACCGGAGACAATTGCTGTTCAATTGCCTTGTGGATCTTTTTCAGGCCGGAAACATCAAGCCCTTTACCATCTTTCGCTAAATCACGGGGATGCAGGTTGGAGAAAACCACTTCCGCGACTGACTGGCCATACTCTTTAGCAACCGAGGTTTTAACCTGTTCAACCGCTTTTTCCGCCCATTCCGCTTTCACCACAGTCTGAATATTGGATTTTCCACGGGTAACGAAATTCCCCTGTTCATCAATATAAAGATGCTTAGAGTCTTTCAGGCCGGCATTGCTCAGTTTATTGTACAAATCACTGAAACTGCCTTTCGCGGTGCTTTCTACAGCGGATTCGGCAATTGCCAGTGTTTCATTCAGACGCACCTGAATTTGTGATAGCAGGTTTTTCAGTGCAGGAGTACGTTCTGAATCAGGGTGCCCCAGAAGATAGCCTTCCACCTGCTGACGCAGACCGGAAAGTTTTTCAATGGCTTCCAGATCATAATCCCGGCTGTTTTTCAGCTCGTTTTCATAACCTTCAAGTGCATCCAGTACGTGCTGATAACTGTCTCCCCGGATCTTACCTTTAACGTATGCCGCTGCCTGCAACTCATCAGCAGACATCAGCTCAGTTTTTGGTTTATAGCTCCAGCTACCGTCTGTTTTTTCAGCCAGAATGCGGGTACGACCGTTATCATGGGAAACAATGCGGTCTTCTACCAGATACAGCGTATCAGGCAGTTGTTGGTAGTTATCATAGTTGGCAAGAATAAAACGTTCGATCGCTTTGACTTGTTCAGCATTATCCGTGTCTTCCACAATAATGCTTTTGAAGCCGGTGATTTCAGAGCCATCACTGTTCCTGCCCGGCCACGGGCGGATTTCAAAACCATCGTAATCATCCGATTCACGCACCAACAAATTACGCTCAGTACGCAACCCGTAGAATGGCAGTGCCTGATTCAGCAGCGTGTCGATGGCACTGGTTTTGATATCCAGATCAATCAGGGTATCCGGCTTATAACCCGTAGGATTCTGAGCCAGCAGCCTTTCCTGTTCGTCAACGCTGAGCGAATCAAAACGTGCTTTGACAGAAACACCGGAATCCGTCAGCCTGCGCCCGATATTTTCCGGTAATACGCCCTGATATTCTTTGGCTGCTTTGTCCAGCAGACGAATTTCCCCGACCAGCCCTTCACGCTGCAACTGGCGCAATACCGGCAGTTCAACATTCCAGAAATAGTTACCCAGACGCAGGCCACCTTCTGCGATGACATAAACATCATCACGTGAACCGGTTGCGTACAGGGAACTCCAGAAACCGGTATTACTCCGTGCCGATGCGTTAATCACCGATTTCAGCGCATTCTGCTCAGCAACATCCGGGTCAAGGAATATTCCTCCCCAGCGCATCAGGGTTTTGTTGAGTTCAATGGCAAATGAGTTGCCTTTTACATCAATATCGTAAACCACCTTTTTGCCATCCGTCTGGGCAGCATCGAGAATATTACGGTACTGTTTGAAATTTCTGCCTGACCAGAACGAGACAATGCTTTTATCGCCATGTACAGGCTCAAAACTATAACCATAATGTTCCAGCCTTGAGACGAATTCGACCCGCTTATCCCAGTTATAATCAATGGTGGCATCAACGAACAGTTTTGCCAGCGAGGTTCTCTGTTCTTTCGGGATGCTGTTTTCCGTGCCATTCAGGTAGCCTTCAACAAAAGTCACCATTTTTTGTCTGAGCGCATCGGGAATATCTGCATCCACACGTTCGAAACCCGGCACCGGAATATAATTTTCAGTTGCGAGGTTATTATCGCTATCCAGCCACTGATAAATATTAGCGACTTTCTGTGCCCTGAGTGCTGCACCGGAATTTTCTGGCGTATCAGTTTGTTCTGGCTGGCTTTTGCCTGCGCCCAGTGCATTCAGTCCACTGAGATCCAGACCGGAAACGGATAGCTCTCTTCTGACAGGCACGGTTGGTGTTTCATCCGTACTGACAGTGGATGATGGCTTACTGACTGACGGCTGCACGATTTCTGTATTATCGGCGTTCGGGGTTATATGCTGCTTTCTTGCTCGTATGCCCGCATTAATCTGCAAACGATCCAATGCTGCTTTTGCATTATCCAGCTCGCCCAGATCTTCTTCCAGATATTGCAGTTCCGGAGCAAATTCGTTTTCTGCCTGAACAACAGATTCAGCATCGATAAAGGAGTGCGTTTTTCCGGCCTGATTTTCAGCCTGCTTTTTAGTATCGGCATCGGCAGGGATCTGTCCTGACAACCCGCTTCCCATCGCTTTTTCACGGTTCGGTAGTTTGTTGCTATCAAGTTTTGCCGCTTTGGCATCTGACTGCACCTGCGCTGTTTTTATCTCTGCCGCAGATACGGCATGCTGACCACGTTGTTCCGCCTTCTCAGCAGCGGATTTTCCGTCACGGCCCGCCTTCTCAGCCTGCTGCTGATGAGCAATAGCCTCCTGCTCCCTGAATTCAATATCAGCACGAGCATCGTCAATCTTCTGCATGGCGTGCTGACGATCCTGCTCTCCCTGGTTAGCACCTGATTCAGATTTAGCAACAGCGTCTTTAACCTCTCCCAGACGCTCCACAGAAGCCTGCTGAGAATGTTCCAACTGCTGTTGTGCCGTCTCTTTTGCACTGTCGAGCTGAGTCTGGATGTTGCCTAATAAACCATCGGCATACTGTTCACGCCACTGCTGACCGGATTGCCCATGATGCGTAGAGTAATCATTCAGCGCTTCCAGCCCTTTGGTTTTTGCTATCAACTCTTGTGTAATCGACTTGGCTTCATCCCTGATGGCTTCACGCTGTGACTGACCATTGGCATTCAGCGCCGTCAGATCGGTATTTTCCAGTTGAGTCTGAGTACCGGAAATTGCCGCCAGTTGTTTCTCTTTTTCCAGTGCCAGCCGCTGGCGATCCGCTTCTGCTTTCTCCTTGTCCTGCAAGGCATTTGTGGCTGCCTGATCCTGCTCCACGTAATCAGCAATATCTTTGTCTGACCACTCAGAACGGGCAACAACATTATCCAGCACAAAACCTAAGCCATCGCTGACACCAGTACCGGCAAATTCGAGACGGTTACTGCCTGCTTGTGCGGTGAGGTTTAATGTTTTATTTTTCCATTCCGCTTTACCGGTATCATCTGCCCAAATGGAAAAAACCAGTTCCCCGTTCCAGAGTACATCTATGCCATTATCGTCAGAAAGACCGGCACGCATGGCGTAATCAAAACTGACGCTGATAGGCTCTCCCTCAGCCAGTCCGTTGATATCCTGATAAATACGGGTGTTGATATCTACATCAAGTTCACTGACCCGCTCACCATGCCCCTCTTTGCTTAAACCATAAGATGCAGCGGAAGTGTGAGCTTCAATCCCGTTAGTGGAATGCCAACCCGCAGAACCTTGCTCAAAATCACCATTAACAATCAGATTACCAGCCTGACGTTTTTCATGGCTGAGACTACGCTGCATTGCCTCAGTATCCGGTGTATCCACCTCCGACACCGTACCTTGCAGGCTCTCACTCAGATTAGAAGTGACTTCATCCACTTCTGTCAGTCTGAAGCCCTCCAGTGAGGAAACTTCAGGTAGATCAATGGCTCCGCGCCCTTTGTGGGTTCCTGATGTGTTGGCCTCATCGCCATTTACCAGATAGCTGATGCCCTGACTGCCTGCTGAACCAAGCAATGTCTGTTTGACGTTATCAAACAGTGCGCCCAGTTTGTTACTCTGGGTATTGCTGGTTGCCACCGCCAGACTATAAAAATCACCATTACCAACCTGAACAGCGACGTTATTCCGTGCGTAAGAGGCGTTGATGTTCAGACCGTCACCCACACGGATATTGGCATTGCCTGTGCCTTTCATGACAGAGATATTCAGGCCATCACCCACGCGGGTATTAACGTTGTATTTACCCCATGCCACGTTGACAGAGACACCATCACCCACTTTGGTATTAACATTCAGATCACCATGAACAGCGGTGACACTCAAACCATCACCCACGGTTGTGGTGATATTGCCTTTACCTTTGGCGACGGTTGCCTGAATACCGTCACCCACTTTGGTGACAACGTTACCCTGACTCCATAATGCGTTGAAGCTGTCCCCTTCACCGACCTGAGTCACGATATTGGCATCACCTTTAGCCAGTACAACATTGCGTCCATCACCGACTTTAGTAATGACATTCGCTTTGCCCCACAAACCGGTGTAATCATCACCATTGCCGATATGGGTAATAATATTGGCCTGCCCCTGAACAACGGTAATTTCCTGACCATCACCCACTTTAGTGATGACGTTCGCTTCTCCTTTGGCGAAGTTGTAGCGATCTCCGTCACCATAATGCGTCAGGATATTGGCTTTACCCCAGACCGCATTCACGCCTGTACCGTCACCCACTTTAGTGATGATGTTGGCTTCGCCTTTGGCAAACCCGATCGTGTCACCATCACCAATGTGAGTCATGATGTTACCGATTTTGGAAACCAGCAGGCCAACAGCGGTTCCGTCACCCACTTTGGTCAGAATATTCCCTTTACCGTTCAGCAGGGCGGCTGTTGTGCCTTCCCCGATATGGGTTACCACATTGGCCTCTGAGGACGCGACAACGCCCATAAAGTCATTACCGACTTTGGTCACGATATTTGCTTTACCCAGCGCCAGTACACCCGTCATACCATCGCCGACGTGAGTCATGATATTGGCCTTGCCAAACATCGCTGCCAGAGTTGTGCCATCACCGACTTTGGTCATGATGTTAGCTGTACCGGCAAACAAACCGATGCTGGTGCCTTCTCCGACATGGGTATAAATATTCGCCTTGCCTATCATTAATGCCGCAGTCAAATCATTACCGACTTTGGTCAGAATGTTGGCTCCGCCAATCATGGCTGCAAAAGTGGAACCATGACCGATTTGCGTAAAGATATTCCCTTTGCCAATCATCGCAGCAAGTGCATCACCGTTACCGGCTTTAGTCGCAATGTTACCTTTGGCGATCATCAGAGCAATACTCATACCATCACCGATATGGGTGAATACGTTGCCGAATGACAGCATCAGTGCCAGCGCATCACCATTCCCCACTTTAGTGAAGATATTGCCGCCACCCGCCATCAGTGCATACGCATTACCCTCTCCGACATGGGTAAAAATATTGCCGAAAGCAAGCATTGCGGCAATGGTTTCGCCATCACCAACTTTAGTGAAGATATTTCCTGCTCCCGCCATCACGCCCAGAGTTTGCCCGTCACCGACATGAGTCAGAACATTGCCCAGCCCCAGCATGATACCGGTGGTATCTCCGTTACCCACTTTGGTCAGGATATTCGCTCCACCCAACAAAATGCCGGAAGTACTTCCATCCCCGACATGAGTCAGAACGTTCGCACCGCCGCCCATCACAGACAGCAGATCACCCTTGCCTTTTTTGGTCAGAACGTTCGCACCGCCCAGAGCAATGACTTTCGTATTATCCGATTTTGTCGCCTCTGAGCGATGGCTGATATGGGTAATAATATTCGCGCCACCCAGCATGCCGGATTCAAGAGAGCCTCCGCCAATCTTGGTCAGAATATTGGCGCCTCCGGCCAGAATGGCAGACACTTTTCCCTGCCCCATCTGCGTCAGAACGTTAGCACCGCCAACACCCGACCAAACCGCATCACCATGACCAATCTGAGTATGAGTATTGAAACCACCGCCCATTGAGACGCGGCTGTTACCATTTCCTTTATGGATAGAAATGTTACCGACGGCCAGAAGATGGGCAAGATAACGCCCGTCACCGACACGAACCAGCACGTTAGCTGCACCACCAGCATTGACTTCCATATCCCCGCGCTTCCCTTGGTGAAGAAGCACGTTAGCAATTCCGGCACCATTAAATTTCAGGTCGCCTTCCTTGCCTTTTTTGATGATGACGTTTGCACCACCGGCACCGTTAAATTCCGTATCACCGAATGCAGATGTATGTTCAATAACATTGGCAATACCTGCGCCACTGAAATAGACATTACCCTTTGTAACATTGGATTTGATAACGTTACCGCCACCAGCACCTTCAAAACGGACATCACCTGAAGTTTCACGACGCTCAGTCACCGGAAACAGTGACTGATCACTGTATTCGTGTGTGCTGGCAACACGCTCTGTGGTTGTCTGTACTATTCTGGCGCTGTAATGGAGATCACTCAGTGAATAACCTCCGGTTCCCATCGGGCTATAACCGGAACTTTCTGAGATGATTTTATCTGCCAGATTGACCGTATGGTCGCCTTCCTTATACCAAGGGCGGGCAATATATTGCAGTATTCCGGTTTCAGGATGGTTTCTTAACTCAACCACAACGATTTTGGTGTAAACACCCAGTTTTTTGGCATACACATAGGTGTTTGGCATGCGATGGGATTTAACAGCTTTGACATCAACTTTAGTGCCATCCTGATACACCGCATAGCCGCCCATTTTGGCATCGGATAAAATGACATCCGCAGCCTTAATACGCACACCACTGCCATACGTCATCCATTCGTTTTCTGTCAGCTTTTGTTCTACTGCCTGAATCGTAGTGGATTGCTGATGTTCTACAACCAGATTTGACAGGGTATAGGCACCGTCAATCCCCACATCCACAAAACCGTTCTGCGCAGAGATATCCTGTTTTTCAAGCCCCTGAAGGTGATGACCCTCTTTATACCAGGCGGTAGAGTGGTAGGTCAGTTTTCCGGTTGCGGGATCATTGCGAAGCTGGATTTTATGAATTTTGGTGTAAGTGCTGTCAGCAAAGGCAAACAGATAAGTGTTCGGCTCCCGTGTTGACTTAATGCCTGACACCTGATTATCGCTGCCAATCCATGACCCATTCATGGTCGCACTTTTCAGGATAATCTCTTTGGCATCAGCGTACTCTATGCCTTCGCCGCTCAAATCACTGTCAGCGCCTTTACGGATAATCCGGTTATATGCACCCGCTCCGGCAAAGTGGATATTCCCCTGTTCGACATCGGAGTACAGGCTGTTATAACCACCAGCTCCCTTAAAGCTGATATCACCTTTTACACCTTTACGGGTGATCCCGTTATAACCGGAAACCCCCGCGTAGTTGATAGCACCGTTATCACCGGTGTGATTGATATTCAGCCCACCAGCAGCACCGGCAAATTCTATCGTACCGTTATGTGTTTTATTAATGGCGGTATACCCTGATCCGCCTTTGACCGTCAGGAAGCCACTGGTATCATTGATGTTCAGATAACCGGCACCACCGACAACCGTATCATGCCCCCATGTTGTATTGACTGTGGCGCCGATTGACCCGACGACAATATAGTCATTACCACCATAAGCATTAATGACGCCACCAACGCCTATCGCGTGTATTGTGTTACCGTCATTATCATCCTCATATCTACCGGTAAAGAAGTATTCCGTACTTCGGTTAGATGATTTCCCCATAAATATTCCTGGTGTTGGGCAAAAAATTAAACAGTAAACCACTGTATCCGACGGATACAGCGGTCATTTTTAACATCCAGAATACCCCGGACAGTACAGGCTCTCTGGCCTTTCCAGGCCGCAAATACACGGCGGCGCAAATCCCGGGCGATATCATGTGCATGCCCGAATGGGGCAATCATTTCTGGAAAAAAGATATGCTGACCAGAGCGCCAGTCTTCATGCAATATTTCCCTTTCACCGGAAAGAATTGCAGCGCGGCTGCTGTCAGACAAAAAAGCCCAATTACAAAAAGCAACTGGGCGCTGGTGTTCATCTTCGTAATAGCAAAACTGATTGAGCTGAAATGACGGTAAGATTCGTTGTTGCCATTCGGCAACTAAATAACGGCGATGCAGGGGGGAATGTTGGCAAAGTAACATTACCCCGCCAATGATGGCCTGTATTTCAGTCTGATTCAGGGTTGCCGGTTGATGTGTGATCATCATAATAAAGCAACTATCCGGCTGATTTTATTTTGATTTTTTAGTATTCCGTGCAGCGCGTTTTTCCGGCTGTTCGGCTTCTGCAACTGTATTGTCAGCTTCAGCCGTCGCGGGGCTTTCATTTATTTCCGGCATCGGCAAAAAACCGGCTGCAATCAGCTTATTGACTTCGGCTTCCATACGCGGATCTTCGAGCATACCTTTCACCATAGAAACCATATACATAAAACCGGATGCCGGCATATGGATAACTTGTTTTAACTCCAGTTCCTGATCGTTTTCGGCCAGTACACCATTTGCCATTCGCTTAGGATCCTGACCAACAAAATAAAGAGAGAACACGCCTTTATTGTAATTAACGCTTGAAATTGTTTGAACAAATTTTTCAGACATATCACTATCCATTAAATAAATATTAACCCAATGTTAAAGGTATATTAAATTGAAATAATTAAATGATAAATGAATGCTATACTCCGCAGAATTTCATTTATTATTAAATTCCGTTTTTGCTGTAAATTGATTACAAAAAATCAGTTGGTTAAAGCGTATCAAAAACACCATTACAACATGAGTGAATAATCAGAATGAAGATTTAAAACATACATAAAATTCAACATAATTTGTAATGGCAGACAAAATAAGAGAGAAAAAACAAATAAATTACCGGCCACTCTGATCGAAAATATATCTATTTGCCCTTTAAAATCAACATATAAATATTAAAATGTCTGTTTAGGCACCACATTTTGTCCCAATAACCCACGCTAATATCCACAGTCATAGCAGATAATAATTGTTATTAGATTTATTAAAAATATTTCATCGAGAAATACCACACTCTTTTTCTGGTTGTTTCTTTAATTTGAGTTTTGACTTTCGTTACAAATAGACTTCCATGCATGAATGAAATAGAAAAAACAACATTATCATTAATTAAATTAATAATAATGATATCTAATGGCAAGCCCTCGGTTATATCTGATAAAAACATAAATAATAATGATGATTACCCTGCCGCTTTAAATAAATTAAAGAAAGAACACAATGTATCCATTAAAAATAAGCGTTCAATAAAGAAAAAAATTAACACATTATCTTTACCGGCAATTCTGTTTGACAATAATGGAAATCCTTTTATTTTAGCAAAATGCGATGAACATCGCGTGCTAATACAAAAGCCCCATCAGGAAAAACCGGAAATATTGGATAAGAAAGATTTTATCAATTTATGGAACGGTCATTGGCTTAAAATAAAACAAAACAGTAGCCAATTTAATATCCACTGGTTCATTCCCGAATTTGTCAGACAGAAAAAAAATCTGGCTGAAATACTGTTATTTTCTTTCGTCTTGCAGATTTTAGCCCTGATCTCCCCCTTATTCATTCAGGTTGTGATGGATAAGGTATTAGTACATCAGGCTCTATCCACACTGGATGTACTGGTATTCGGACTGGTATTTGCCGGAATTACTGAAGTTGTCCTGAGAGGGCTGCGGGAGTATCAGTATTCCCATACTGCCAACCGGATTGATATCAAACTGGGGCTGAAACTGGTTCAACATCTGTTTGGCCTGCCTTTACTGTTTTTCAAAACCCGTCAGGTGGGCGCGATTGTCACTCGGGTACGGGAGCTGGAAACCATCCGGGAATTTTTAACAGGGTCGATGTTTACATTATGCATTGATGTCCTGTTTATGTTTGTTTTCATTTATGTTATGAGCCTGATTTCCGGCACGTTAACCCTGATTTTCCTGATTACCATCCCCTTCTATGCCCTGCTGGCATGGTGGGTTACACCGAAACTCGAAAAATCGGTAGAAAAACAGTTCACTCATGCGGCGCTCAATACGTCATTTCTGACGGAAACTGTCGCAGGGGCTGAAACGCTGAAAAGCCTCGCAGCAGAGCCACGTTTCATCCGCCGCTGGGACAGCCAGACTGAAAATATGGTCAGTACCAGTTATGAAGTTCAGCAATGGGATAACCGTTCCAGCCATCTGGTTATGCTGTTACAGAAAGTCACCAGTGCCGTTATTATCTGGCTTGGCGCATCCGAAGTCCTCTCCCTGCATATGACTATTGGTCAGTTGATTGCCTTTAATATGATGGTTAATCATACCCAACAGCCGTTAGCCAAACTGGTTCAGCTCTGGGGGCAATTTATCCGTACCCGGATTGCCGTCGATAAGCTGGCAGATATGCTGAATTTACCGACAGAGCAGCAGTCTGTTGCAAAACAATCTGTCGCAAAGCAATCTGTCGCAAAGCAATCCGTAGAAAAACAGGCAGAGAAGAAACAGGTGGCACTAACCGGTGCTATTTCCTTCTCTGATGTCGTTTTCCGTTATCAGCCTGATATTCCTCCGACCATTAACCATTTCACGCTGGATATCAGGGCAGGAGAAACCCTTGGCGTTGTTGGTACATCTGGTTCCGGTAAAAGTACCCTCGCCCGTCTGTTACTGCGCCTGTATACCCCGGAGCATGGAACAATCAGGCTGGATGGTATTCCGCTACAACAACTGGATACGGAATCATTAAGGCAACAGGCCGGGATCGTGTTACAGGAAAATTTCCTGTTCAATAAAACCGTCAAGGAAAATATTGCCCAATCACGGCCTGATGCACCGCTGTCTGATGTGATTGAGTCTGCAAGGCTGGCAGGCGCACACGATTTTATTCTTAAACTGCCGTTAGGGTATGACACGGTTATCGCAGAAGGTGGTCAGTCACTGTCAGGCGGGCAGCGACAACGTCTGGCGATTGCCAGAACCCTGCTCTCCGATCCGCGAATTTTGATCCTCGATGAAGCCACCAGCGCGCTGGATGATGAATCACAGGCAATTATTCAGACCAATATGGCCGGTATTGCTCAGGGAAGAACTGTCATCACTATCGCACACCGGCTCTCCACAGTACGTCAGTGCGACCGGATTATTGTGCTGCATCACGGCCAGATCATCGAACAGGGCAGCCATGAACAGCTTTTACAGCATGGCGGGCATTACCAAAAACTCTGGCAGTTGCAACAGGAACTAAAACAGGAACAGGAGGGTTCTTCCCATGTTTAAGGCCATTTTGCGTAAGGGGCTGAAACGCCTGCGTTCTCCTTCTCAACATTACGATTTTTTACCCACGCATCTGGCATTGTCGCAACGCCCGCCTTCGCCGTTTGCCCGCTATACCGCAATCGCACTCAGTATCGGTGTACTGGTACTTCTGCTGTGGGCTTATCTGGGAAAACTGGATGTTCAAGCCACGGCAACCGGGCGCCTGATCGTCTCCGGTCGTTCACAGGTAATTCAGGCCTATGAACAGAGCCGTCTGGCGATTATCCATGTCACCAACGGGCAGCACGTTGAAAAAGGTGCAGAACTGCTGACACTGAATACACTTGGTGTCAATCAGGACATTACACGTATGCTTGAACAGCGTGAATATCTCACCGAAGAAAAGATCCGTTATCAGGCATTGCTGGATAATCACGCCCCTGAATCCTCCGCACTTTTTCAGCAACAATCGGCCATCAGCCAGAAAAAAATCCTGACGCATTACCAGCATGAAAAGCAGGAATTCGATGCGGTTGTAACCAATATTTATGCTGAAATGAATGTCAATCTCTCTTCACAGAAAGCCAAAGAGAATGATATTCAGGCGCTGAGCAACCTGCGCCAGAATATCACCCAGCGCTTACAAGCCAGAAAGACATTAAGCCAGCAGCAGGTTATCAGCCGGGTGGAATATCTGGAGCAAGAAAAAGAGTTTCTGGAGACGGAACGGCTGCTGACGCAACAAAGGGCGGAACTCGGCGTCCTGATGACGCAGAACAAAAGTCTGGAAGAACGACTGAAGAGTCTGAAAACGCAAAAAGATCGCGAATGGTTTGAAAAAATCAAGCAGGCGGATATGCAGCTATCTGTACTGAAACAAGAGCTGTCAAAAATGAAAGAACGGGAAGAGCTTTCAGTCGTTCGCTCTCCGGTAACAGGCACTGTCCAGCAGTTGAGCGTCCATACTCTTGGGGCAGTGCTGCAACCGGCACAAAATCTGATGGTGATTGTTCCTGACGACCATATACAACTGGCAGAAATCCAGATCCTGAATAAAGACGTTGGTTTTATCCGTCCGGGTCAACAGGTAACCGTAAAAGTCGATGCTTTCCCTTATACCCGCTATGGCACTATTGAAGGCAGATTGTTAAGTGTTTCCCGCGATTCCACGGTAGATGAACGGCTGGGGCTGGTGTTTCCGGCGCAAATCAGTCTCAATCAGAACAATATTATGGTTGACGGCAAACCGGTTGAACTTACGGCAGGGATGTCAATTGTTGCGGATATCAAAACCGACCAACGACGAGTGATTGATTACCTGCTCAGCCCGATTCGCGAATATCAATCTGAAGCGCTGAGGGAAAAATAATCATGGTAAATATTTTTTCCGATAACCGTTTTTCAGGTACAGATGGCACTGATACAGAAAATCATGTCAATAATCATGCTATTGAGTGTACCGTCTGGCTGGGAAAACAATTTCATAAAGTTGCCGATGCCGGGCAATTGCATCATGCCTTGGGGCTGGATTCGCTGGAACTGACGGACTGGCAGCTACGGGAAGCAGTGGATGCCATCGGGCTGCACAGTAAGTTTGATTCTCTGTCAGCAGAAACTGCATCTACTCTGCCACTGCCTGCATTGATTGAGCTGGAACATTGCTGGTGGGTATTGCTGAGTATTAATGCAGACCGTTTCACCGTACTCAATCCCATTACGGGAGAACAAAAAATACATGATCTGTGTAGTCAATATAAGATCCTGCTGGTCGCTGAAAAAAACCTGACTAAAAAACACGTCAAATTTGGCCTGAGCTGGTTTTACCCTTCCATTTTCAGGCAGAAAAAACAGTTAAAGGATATTTTTCTGCTGGCTATTGTCTTGCAGCTTTTTGCACTGGCCGCACCTTTACTGTTTGAAAATATCATTGATAAAGTATTAGTCGGGCGCAGCCTTTCCAGCCTGCATGTTCTCGGTCTGGCAATGCTGGCGCTCGCCATTGCGGAACCTCTGTATGGATTTATGCGTAATACCGTATTCGGGCATATGGCAAGCCAAATCAATGCGGAACTTTCCGGTCGGCTTTACCGTCATTTGGTAGGGCTGCCCCTGCCCTATTTCAAACAGCGTCAGACAGGGCAAATCATCGCCCGCGTCAGAGAAATGGCTCAGATCCGCCAGTTTCTGACCGGTTCTACCCTGATGTTATTACTCGACCTGATCTTCATTGTGCTGTTCCTTGGCGTTATGTTCCATTACTCCAGCCTGCTGACGTGGATTGTCACCGGATCACTGGTTCTCTATTTCCTGCTCTGGGTAACCGTCGGCCCGATTATCCGGCATAAAGTGGAAGCAGAATATGAAGCCGATGCTCAGGCAACCAGTTTCCTGACTGAAGCCGTTACCGGTATTGAGACCATCAAAACCACAGCAACAGAAAAGCGCTTTCTGCATCAATGGCAGGCCGTACTCAGCCGGCAGTTAATCCAGCGTTTTTCCGCCCAGAAAAGCGGGCTTGCCGCTGGGCAAGGGATCGCACTTATCCAGAAAATTGTCGCCGCATTATTATTGTGGTGGGGTGTCAAAAGTGTGCTGGCAGGAGAACTCTCTCCCGGAGAACTCATTGCCTTTAATATGCTGGCCGGGCATGTTACTCAGCCAATTCTGCGTCTGGCACAGGTATGGCAGGATTTTCAGCATACCCTGATTGCCCTGAGACGTGTCGGCGATATTCTTGATGAGCCGATGGAAAACAGTAAACAAGGGTTAGTTTCTTCCCCTGAACTGGCCGGACAGATTGAATTTAAAAATATTCGTTTCCGCTATCATGAGGATACCCCTGAAGTACTGGCGAACCTGTCACTATCAATCAGTGCGGGGGAGTTTATCGGGATTACCGGGCCATCCGGTTCAGGAAAAAGCACCCTAACCCGTTTATTACAGCGCCTCTATATACCACAACATGGTCAGGTTCTGGTGGATGGCATGGATTTAGCTATTGCAGATCCGGTATCGCTGCGACGCAACATGAGCGTGGTTTTACAGGAAAGCATCCTGTTTTCCGGCAGCATTGCTGACAATATCCGCCTGTGTAAACCCAATGCCACCGATGAAGAACTGTATCGCGCTGCGACTCTGGCCGGTGCCATCGATTTCATCAATCAGTTTCCCCATAAATTCGCCCATCCGGTCGGGGAAAAAGGCGGTAATCTGTCCGGCGGCCAGCGGCAACGTATCGCTCTGGCAAGGGCATTACTGAATGACCCCAAAATCCTGATCCTGGATGAAGCAACCTCTGCACTGGATTATGAATCCGAAGCCGCCATTATGAGTAATATGGATGAGATCCGCCAGAACAGGACTATTATCAGTATTGCCCACCGGCTGAATACGCTTCGTCATGCAGATAAAATATTCGTGTTAGATCAGGGAAAAATTATTGAATCCGGTTCACATGCCGACTTGTTACAACAAAATGGGCTTTATGCTCAACTCTGGCATCAGCAAACTGAGTGATTATTACGGCAGGAAATTCATTGAAGATGTGGATTGTTTCATCTGAAAATTAATTTCATAACGAAATAAACTCTCTTTTAAATTAGTTAATTAAAAACAACAAATTAACCTTGATTTAAACTTAAAAAATCAATGTATGTACACATCCATGTACAAACAAAAGCAGTACATGATGTTGTACATAAAAATTGTTTTTACACTGATGAAGGTGATTTCAAAGTGAGGAAAGGGATGTAATAACAAAGGGTAGGCATCTATCATTTTACGTGAGGGATAATTTCCATTATATACTCAGCTTCCACTAATGGTAATTATATTTCATGATATCAATTGGTCATCATCAAGGTGTGAATTTTATATAGAATTTCACACCTCCGTTCGAAACAGAAGGATTAAGCCAAAGTGAGGATGAATGGAATAATCAATGAGTTACTGTAGGTGTCCGAAAATTTTCGTATACTCCCCTTGATTGACAAGAGGAGCCTCTGAAATCGGAGCCTCCTAAATTTCATGCAGAAGAGTTAAAAGTGAGATTTCTCACCTTTATGTAACTTGTTGATTTTGCTTAATTCCTGCACAGAAACGGAATTCAACTAAATCAATGGGTTAAAAGGGGAGAATTATCCTATTTAGATAAGTGATTGATTTTGATTATTTATGCCAGAAAACTAAAAATTAAGGATTATTCTCTGTAATGTTGTTTATAAAATCTACCATTCAAAAACACTACGCTATGATAATGGTCAGGACTCCCTTTATATAACTTAAAGTATTTGCTTAACATAGTGCTAGTAGCATCGTGCCCGTATGTTGTATAAAAGTTCCACGTGTACTCATCTGAGCAATCTGAATCAATGAGCCCCATGTATGCTTTTATCCAGATATCTGGCAAAAAAAGAGATAATTGCGAGCCGAAAGAGGTTGCCCAGGGTGGATATCTGCGGTGATCTGAAGTTATTCGTAGGTCTTTCTCATTGGGGTGAGGATTAGCTGATTCACAAGAAACAAGTCGAATATCATGTAACTTACTAATATCTACCCATGCTTTGATGTATAGTGCAAGTTGTGCGGGATTTTTGTACTGACCATCTATCTTTACTTGTGATATTCCGTCTATAAAACCAAAACCATGGCAAGCCATCGTTAACCGATTCTTCCCCTGCTCTTTCCGGCTTGATTCTTCAAACCAATATGAGTCGGAATATACTTTTATTAACCTCATAACTTTCCTTTTTGCTTCTTCATCAATAGATACATCGCAAACTGTACTCCCTTCAATGTAAACCTTATCCTAACTAAATCTTTCTTCCCCCTGACGCAACGTAGCCTTCAATTACATCGTCAGAGCCGCTTAAGTCTGAATACAACTTAACCCGCAATTTTCTGCGGGTTAATTATTCCCTTACTCCACCAATTCAGCCTGATCACTATCAGTGGCAACCTCTGCCTCTTTCTGCCTCACATTCCACACTGAATTCTCCGGCATCTGGACACGAACATCCAAGCGACAGCCTTCGGGAATATCGCACGGTTCACCGTCCTGATAGTACACCTTTTCCCCGTTCACAAGGGCTTTTATCCGCTTGTTCTGAAAGCGTGCCGGTAAGTGGCTATGCTGACGGTGGAAGGTCTCAATCGTGATACTGCCGTCCTTGTTCACCTTATCATCAATGTAGATAAGTTCCAGCCCGTTGTTGTTCTTCGGGGATGAAATACCCCCATGCACACCCCAGGCACCATCGGCGTTATAGCCCAGCACGCCAGTTATCTGATAATGACCGAGGCCGAGTTTAGAGACGGTAGCACCTTCGGATTCGTCGTTGGTGGTGAACTTACCTAAAGGAAAGATTTTGATGATGGGGGAAGCTTTCCTGATAATACCGCCATTGTCTACGTGAGTATTGCCCTCTGTCCAAACTGCATGCCAATCACTCCAGATACCTGTTTCCCTATATCTGTAATAAAATTGTTTCTGAAAATGCGCCTGTTGATAAACATGATGCACATGTCGACTCAGAACCAAAAGCGGGCCATACTGTATACTTCCCACGCTATTTCTTACGGTGACCGAGCCGGGTCCACTATAAACACCACTGTCAACCGCATTATTATAATCATTATCAGTTATGAATCTTCCAGTCGTTGAGCCAATCCCATATTCCCCCGTTTTCAGCGCATTATTTAATCCAATATTCCTCACAAATTCCGTTTTATTCGGAATATCCGCCCCGTTCTGACTTTTATCCAGCTTCCCGGCAATCACTTCATTCATCGCCTTTATCGATTGCAGTGACACGGTTTGTCCATTCGGTAGCGTTACCTCCACCGTCCCGTTCTGCGTCATCCACTTATCCATATTCTGCAAGAACTGGATGTTGCTGCTGTTAATGGCGCACATATGTCGGACACCATCGGAGATGGAATTGGGCACGGTCGTCTGGATCTGGTAAGTGACGTTATTCAGGGTAGTTTTGGCTTTATCCGCCAGTACCAGCTCTGTATCCGAATTCACCGCCTGTATCAGATGCAGTAAATTACTGCTGCCGGACTGAATGAGTATCACCTGCCCCGGTGCAATGCCGTTCAGGTTATCTTTAAATTTTGTACCCGTGCCACGGACAATCGCCGAACCGGACACGGTGGAAAGTGTGCCTTGTGTGTAAATCATGGTTGGATTCCTGACATGAATAAAGCGGAGAGGGTTAACCTTCTATCATGGTTAAATCGACGATAAAGCCTGCCATTAAGGGAGGCGGGCCACGCCATGTACCGGGATTACTCTGACTGCCCTCATGACGCAGATACTCATAAGAATAAGCAAGTTCAATCCGGCCATTGCCGTAACGGGGCTTGAATGACTCGACATACACATCGTAATCCCATTCATCACTGTAAAAAGGCGGGTTATTGCTTCCGTCAGTGAAACGGATATTTTTATAATGCTGGCGAGACTGGGATTTTATCAGCATATACCCATAACGCCGCCCGGCCTCCCCCACATGCACAAGCGGTCGGTGTTGGTTATTGGGCACATCAACAGAAAAATAACGCACAAACGACAGTAATTTCATGGCCGACGAGAACATCAGTTCCCCGCGCTCGCTGTAGACCTCCAGTCCGCTGTTACCCCAGACAGACAGTTGTGAGATAGGCGCAAAGAAATACTTCCCGCCTGCGCCGTACACTTCGGCATAGTTATAGTAGCGCTCGTCCCAGCCGATATTGCTTTCATCCGCCCCGGCTTTTCTGAGAAAGCCCAGTGACGGCGTTTTATCGGACAGTTGCACCAGTCCGTTATCGGTGTAAAACTCTAATCCCAGCATCTTAAATCGCCCAAATCGTGACAAAGTTTTGCATTTCCGCCCACGGACTGGACTGTCCGCCCCCGCGCCCCATGTTTTCCCAGCGATAAGTGTCATAATCGACGTGATAGCTGAAGGTACTGCCAGAGACGCTGAACGTGGTGAACTCATTGCTGAGCTGGGCAATCTGAATCCCGGAGCCCCCAGAGCTACGCATACGCAGAAAGAAACGGGCAGTGACATTGCCGCCCTCACTTAATCCCGGCAAATACAGGCTGCCGGTTTTGTTCAGCGGGATCATGTGCGTCCCGAGAAAACGTGGAATAATGTTATTCGTGGTGATAATCACCCGCCCCTGCTCGTCATAAATCTCTAATCCCATGCCCATTACCAAAACCCCATTCGGATACGCAAGCGTCCGCGACTGTCAAACAATTGCTTCAGGTTGTTGGTTTCCACCCAATAACCGCCTGAACCCTGACCGTAACTGGTCATTTCCCCCGTGCGCATATCCAGCCTGAAGCCGGTTCTGTTGCGGGGATCGAAGTTAGCGGATTTGATTTCATCCCCGACAACCAGCTTGCGAATATTCGCCACATCAATAAAGGCATCCCGCACAAACAACTGACCATTTTTCGCCACCATAAACGGCTCCATTCTCCCGTTAGCGGGGTTATAAAACGCAAAGTTATTCGCAGAAAACCCAATATAGGATTCCAGTTGACCGTTTTTAATCTCACCACTAATCACCATGCCCCCGGCGTTATATTTCACCCCATTGTGCTTAAGAGTGATATTCACGCTATGAATAGCGTAACCATTGCCGGGCTGATTAAACTCGGCTTGCATTTTGGTGCTGATGATTGCCTGCTGATCTTTTAGCTGCGCCTGAACACGCTGTTCGCTCTCTGCAAATGATAAGTCTAATTTATTGATGGATTTCTGGTTTTCCTGAATGGAAGAGCGATTCTCTCCGACGCTGGATTTTACTTCTTTAATGGATTGCGCCCAGGCCACTTCACGGTCAGCAAACACCCGGTCAAGTCGCCGGATTTCGGCCTTGTTTTCCCCATCCCTTGCCATCAGCTCAAAACTATTCTGTTGAATAGCGACCCCATTAATCAGATCCGCTTCGGCCTGATAATCCAGTTGTGCCTGTAGCCGCTTTCCGGCCTCGGCTGTCATAAGCTGATCACCGACGGCGTCAGTAATCCAGCTCGCATCCGTGGAGGATTCGCCGCGCAGAAAGTCCGTCCACGGGGATTGATTACCGGATTTATCCACCAGTCGGGCACGGAAATAGAACGTGACGCCTGCCGCCAGTCCCTGCATGACATAGGTCTTTTGCGGGTAGGGAATATCCGACAGTAACATCAGTCCCTCGCCGTCACTCGTCGAGCTGTACTGGATTTCGGTTTTCAGTGTATCTTCGGTATGAGGCGCAAAACCCCAGTCTAACTGGATACCGAACACAATCGGCGTGGCTTTAAAGCCCAGTGGCGCAGGCGGCTCCCCGGCTTTGCCCTTCAGGTGCGTTTCCGGCGCATTGGCCCACAGACTGGAGATTTCCGCGGCATTAATCGCTCGTACCCGCGCCTGATAACGCCCGGCGTAGATGTTCGGCACCTCAAACCCCTGGGTTGAAGTTCTCGGTGCCGCTATCCAGTTGCCATTGTCCCGACGCCATTCGGCTTCATAGGCAATGGCACTTTCTGCCGCATCCCACGTCACCCGCAGTGTGGTAATGGCAATGCCCTGATGCACTACCGAATCACTGCCGATAACGACATTTTTCGGCGGCGACTGTACGCCGGGCGGAATAAGGGAAATGGGGCGTTCATCAATGCGAATGCCGGTATCAATGTGGGCGTATTTATCCGGGTTATGCTCAATGGCGGTAATTTCAAACGAAACACCGTCATCCCCTTCTTTAATACCGGTGACACGGAATAACTGAATGGCTAAATCGGTGGCATCAATGGCCCAGACGGACTCGGCAATCGGCGTTTCAGAATACGTCGTCGTGACCGTGATCACTTTCCCATTAACCGCCTGAATAGTGCGGCCTTCTGCCTTGCCC
>NZ_CAWNQH010000104.1:0-6983 GCF_963876495.1 Xenorhabdus sp. KJ12.1 | reverse complement strand
AGGGAGTCATCGTTGACTAAGGTGACAGGGCGTAAATCCATCCGCTTTTTTCCTCTCGACGCTGACTGTTCTCAGGAAAACGACAACACGAAAAGCCGGCATTCACCGGCTGTATTTTCACGTTCTGGGAAATAACCCCATCAGGAAGAACGTTTGAAAAACGTGTCATCGTCCCGGCTTTCCATTAAACCCGCCAGACGAAATTGGGTTAACAATAGTTGGCAACGGGGTTCAGGCAGCCCCATTAATTTAGACACTTCAGAAACAGAAAACCACGTATGCAAAGGCACGGCATCTAAAACACAGGCGGCTGTTATTGTCATATCTTCATGTTTTAACATGATAAATTTAACCCTCCGGGCAGTTTTTATGCTTAAACACACATGTAACTCTGACCAAAGACAACAGCAAGTTTTATGTTTATTTCAGGCGTAAAAAAACCTTGCACGGGACAAGGTTTAAGCTGCCGGGTATGAATAAGCCGGGTGACTTTGCTATCACGTTTATCACAATAGCACCGTTTTTACGATCGTAAAGCGTTATTTTTATAGGCCGTCACATCAGGGATATTTCACTAACGGGATGTCTTTATCCATGTCCAGTGCAATATCCAGCATCATTAACATCCCGTCAATCACGCCTTCGGCCTTTTGTAATCGCTTCCCGATGTGCGTATCCGAACAATGATGATCATGGGCGAGTTGCATAAAGGTTTTACCAAAGACGTAATAATCAAACAGCAGATCGTGCGCCTCGTTACTCTGCTGATTCAGTTTTGCCATGCAACTGGCGATAATCAGGGCATCATCATCACAACACTGTACGCGGGATTTCACCCGGTTCGGGATTAACCCTTTGAAGCCCGCCGCAATGGAGGACCAGTAAACCCCGTCACGATTATCCGCCGCCCATGCGCCCCAGCGCTCCATCACTAACTGAATATCACGCATTCATGCTCTCCCCTGTGATCAAAGCGCCCTGTCGGCATAACGGCGTTGTTTTTGTTTGTCTTGTCGCGACCTGCGGCACATTTCGGCGGCCGATATCTGATCAGTCGGCAGGTAATGACCGTGCCGGAATGCCTGATAAACTGTGCCGGTTTGCCCGTGACGGTTCTTCTCCAGAATAATTTCCGCGTATTGGCCGGCGGGACTGAATGGGTTATACACTCCATCTCGATACGTAAAAAGGATGCGATCCGCATCCTGCTCCAGTGAGCCGGAATCACGTAAGTCTGCCGCTATCGGGCGACGCTGATGCAAGGGGCGTTTATCCACGTCCCTTGAGAGCTGGCTCAAGGCCGTGACCGGGGTATGTAGCCGTTTTGCCAAGCCTTTCAGTGCCTTCGATATTTCTGCCACCGCCAAGTCATGACGGTCAGCCCGGGGTTTTCTAATCAACCCAAGGTAGTCGACGAAAATCCCCTTTAAGTTCGGGTGACGACGCTTATGGGTTTCACTGATAGCGCAAATTTGTTCGACACTCAGATCGCTGGCATCCAGCACATGAATATCCCGGTCGATAAGCGAACCCAGCGCATTGCCAATACGCCCCCAGTCTTCATCATACAGTTCACAGTTTCGTAGTTTAGACACCGGCATCGCCGCCGAACTCGCCACCATGCGCTCGGCAATTTGCTGCGCCGCCATTTCCATGGAAAACAACAACGCCCCGCCCCCGTCGCGGGTCATGCCTTCAATCATGCACAGGGCCAGTTCCGTTTTTCCCATGCCCGGGCGTCCGCCCAGTAAAATCAGGTCAGTCGGGTTAAATCCGCCGGTCAGTTCGTCCAGCGGCTCAATGCCTGTCAGGATCATGCCGGTCTTGCCCTGATTGCGCGCCTCCAGTGTTTCAACGTACCTGTCCAGTAAGGTACCGATGACCACGGGCTGTAAGCTACTCTCGCTCTGGGATATCCCGTTAAACCGGGAGGCAAACGCCTCAACCAGTGCTTCCGCTTGCGTGTGATTGCCACAGGCCTGGATCTCTTGCTGGTAGCGGTTAATCAGATCAGTGACCTGACGTACCCGCCAGTAACGCATGACTTTTTCCGCATAGCCTTTTAAATTGGCCCGCCAGACCGGCGTTTTGGCTAATTCCAGCAAGTTAGCCAGAATACCGCGTTCTTCGCCCATCGCATCCGCAATGAAAAAGGGATCGATAATCGCACTGCTCAGGGCCTGCTTTTTGATTTCGCCGTACACCCGGCGCAGATGAACAGAGCTGAACGCCTCATCCGGTAACACCGCTAATACGTCGTAGGCATCCGGGGTCGCCCCACCGGATAACAAGCCACTGATAACGGCCATTTCCAAATCATAGACATTCATGCGATTTCCCTCCGGTAGCTTTCCCAGTCAAAGGCCAGTACCGTGCCGCCCTGAAGCACTCGGTCCAGCGTCCGATCACCCAAAAACTGCGCCAGCTCAGTCACGGGCAAGTTACTGATCAGAATGGTGGGCAGCAGATCTTCATAGCGATTATTCAGCACCTCAAACAGAATATGACGTTCAGACTCCGTGCCGTACTGCACGCCGATTTCGTCAATCACCAGCAAATCCCGCTCGCTGTAAAATTTCAGGGTATCAAATTCACTCATATCCCCCTCGCTATTCCATGAGCGACGAAATGCCCGGATGATGCGCGAGGCGGTGGTGATAAACACGGCTTCATCCCCGCCTGCGGCAATTTCCCGACACAAAGCGACAGCAAGGTGGGTTTTGCCCGTGCCCTGACGCCCGCACAGGATCATGCCTTCCCCAGCCCGCTTGCGTTCCGCCCACGTCTGGACGTAGCCCTGACAGGTTTTCAGATTGATTTCTGCCCTGCCATTCTGTGGCTGATAGGTGGCAAAACTGGCCTGCGCAAAGCGGGGGACGATGTTCAATATTCCCGGTTCCGTTGTTTCCATCACGTCTGCTGCTCCTTAAAGATTTTTTGTCCAGCTCGCGGCGTGTGATTCATAACGCTTGTGCTCAAATCCGCTATGGGTGTTGATTTGGGGCTGCCGACCGGATTTCTGCTTGTCAGGAAATAACCCTTGCCAGCTGTTGGCAATGGAGGTGCAAATTACCGCGTCAGGATTGGGACAGTCTGCCAGTTGCTTGGCCTGCTGGCGGCAACTGGTTTCGGTCAGGGGCTTCCTGATCTCCTGTCGGAACGTCACCCAATCCGCCCATATTTCGGCACTGACATTCTCGGGTTTGGCCGTCAGGGGATCGAATACGGATTTTTTTGCCTGTTTTTCCTGCCCAGCCCCTTGGGGTTTTATAGGTTCTTTGACTGGTTCCTTGACGGGTTCAAAAGAGTGACTGATTCTGGTGCCATCTGACGGCATAGGGGGTCTGCCATTGGGCGGCACAGGGGTGTCAGCAAATGGCATAGGGCTGCCAACCGGTGGCACAGGGGGTATGCTTTTGGGTGACACAGGGCCAGCGGATAAATTCAGGTAATAAACATTCGAGGCATTCCCTTTCCCGTTGTGATTACCCAGCCGGTTTTCCTTGGTCAGCAAACCCATCTTAATCAGGGCACCAATGTGACTTCGCACGGCGCTTTTGCTGCATTCACAGTGATCTGCAATATGCTGATATGAGGGCCAGCACTCCCCTTTGTCGTTTGCATTATCAGCCAGCTTAATCAGCACCAGTTTTCTCAGGGGATTGCCCACCCGGATACTCATTGCCTTCGCCATCAGACTCATACTCATGCCATTTCTCCCTGTTATCGATCCGCCACCAGCGGGAATTGGAAATTTATTGCGGGGTTTTCGCTTCAGGCGGCGGGAAAACGGTAGGCAGATCAGGACGCAATTCATGCGCCTGAACCGCCCCGTTTGAAAACACCACAATATCGGGGACCCGTGATACCGAAACCCGTTTTTTTCCGTACAACCATGCACTGACGAGCGATTGCGCACACCCCAGTACCTGAGCCAATTTGGCCTGACTGCCTGCGATATCTATCACTTTTTTTATTACACTGTTTTTCATTCTTCCCTTTCTCCAACACCACGGCAATAACAATATCACTAATGGTCAATATAAATCACTATTGGAGTGTTTGTAAAGATATCACTCTAGAGATAGAATAAGAAAAAAATGTTCCAAGACAGCGGTTCTTGGGTTTATCCCCGGTATTCGACGTAAATGCGGGAACCACTCATGAGGCACTTATGACTCTTGCTGATAGATTAAAAGAAGCTATGGCAGATAAGGGGCTAACCCAATCTGCGCTGGCAAAAAAAGCCGGCATGGCGCAATCCATGATATGGAAATTACTTTCCGGGAACGCAACCAAAACAGGCCGGCTCGTTGATTTAGCCAAGGCGCTTGACGTACGCCCAGAGTGGCTGAGTGATGGCAGTGGTCATAAATCACAGTCCGGTGATACTGATTTTGCTGTCAAGCATGACAACCGTTATGCACCGGTAAAAATTTATGAAGCAGAACAAGAAACCCCGGAGTGCTTCATGGTGCCGGCCTTTTCTGAACAGCAAACCGCCTTTGAATCCTGTCGGGCTTATCGCATCACCCAAAATACCGGCTGTGCTGAAGCGCCGGAAGGAACAGTGATCGTGGTAGATACACAGGAAGAGATCGCCAATGATGATTTAGTCTATGCACGGATAGGAGAGCACTATTCCGTTTATCGTTATAAACAAGGGGGAGCGGTCAGCTTTTTATCTGTGGATGACTCACGTATCCCCTTGATAACTCTTTCTCCCGACATGGAAATCGTCGGTGTAATTGTGTATTTATTTCGTCACATGAAGCGAAAACGATAACCTTCCTCTCCCGACTTTAAACACCACCAACCCCTGCCTCTATCTGCAATAAGATACTGTTTTTAATGCAGTATCTTCCTTTTCACTGAAATAATAATCCCCATCAAGATCTAAAATCATTCAAATAATATCAAATTAAAATTATTAGATATCAATAAGATAATTAAAAAATTTGCTTTATATCACTTTAGGTATGGATTCAATGAAATTTAAGTGATAATGTTAGTGGCATCAAAGTGATAGGAATAATCACTACCCTAATAAGCGAGAGGATTTATGCGTACCTTCATTTCTGCCATCATCAAAAAACCGGCAACACAACAAAAAAAGGCTATCAACATTAAAGGCATTGTTGCCAATATCGCACAAAAAAACAGCCTGCATGCAGAAACAACACATATCACCTTTTTGGCAGATCAATATCGTCAGGGCAAAACCCAGCATCACGGCATGGATATAAAGAATAACGATGAATTTAAACATCATATTTTAGCGACGTATCGGGTCAACCCAAAACATACCGAGCCTGTGCCTTACTATCATTTAGAACTGATTGTCGATTACGGTTATGCACTCTATCAGCGGCGAGGACGGTATATGAATTTAGTGGATATATTGCCTTTTACTCAATTTTCAGCCCCGGAAATAAAAACTACCCTCATTGATAATTAACACATTCATGAATGCAAGGAAAATAACAGCAATGGATTGCCTGAAATAAAAATAAACGACTTAATCATGAAATTAAGCGCTTAATTTGTGCAGGTTTATTGTATGCAAAATGTGTAAATTATTCGGAGAAAAATAAAATGAGGCTCGTTGCTAATCATAAGAATAAGAAAAAAGCCAGTCTTACCAGAAAGCAGGCGGCTGACTTTATCGGCATTAATGTCGATACATTATCCCATTGGTGCGCTATAGGTAAAATAGCCTACAACAAGAAAGATCCCGCCAGACCCCGATCCCCTTATTTATTTACATACGCGGCATGTATTGCAGCCCTTAACAATTCGATCCAAACTGTGCCTGTGAGCACGGTAGATGTGGCAGAAAAAGGAGATAAAAAATGTCAATCTTCCGTAGAGGAAATACATGGTACGGGAACTACACGACACCAAGCGGCAAAAGAATTAAGGAATCGCTTGGAACAACGGACAAGAGGCAAGCTCAGGAATTGCACGATCGAAGAAAGGCCGAATTATGGCGCATAGAACGGCTGGGTGATTTTCCTGATGTGACGTTTGATGAAGCCTGTTTACGTTGGATTGAGGAAAAGGCCGATAAAAAATCACTGGATGATGATAAAGGGCGTATGGCGTTCTGGCTGGAATACTTCAGCGGAGTGAGATTAAAAGATATTACCGAAGCCAGCATTTACACGGCGGTTAGCAAGATGAAAAACCGCAAGGCCAAGGAGCGCTGGGAAAGTCAGGTTCAGGCAGCCAAGAAAAAAGGACACGAGATCCCAGCCTATAAAGAAGTCTCAGTATCGGTAGCGACCAAGGCAAAGCACTTAGCTTTGATTAAGGCTCTATTAAGAGCCGCCGAAAGAGATTGGAAATGGTTAGAGAAAGCCCCTGTGATTAAAGTCCCAACCGTCAGAGAAAAACGAGTCAGATGGTTGGAGCCTCATGAAGCGCAAAGATTAGTTGATGAATGTCCCGAACCACTTCAGTCAGTCGTTAAGTTTGCGCTGGCTACAGGGTTGAGACGCTCAAATATTATTAATCTGGAGTGGTCACAAATTGATATGCAAAGACAGGTTGCATGGATACACCCAGATCAAAGCAAATCATCCAGGGCTATAGGGGTAGCCCTAAATGAAACAGCTTGCAGGGTGTTACGGGATCAGATAGGAAGCCATAACAAATGGGTTTTCGTTCATACGAAATCATCAATCAGTCCAAACGGAATAG
Organism: Xenorhabdus sp. KJ12.1; assembly: GCF_963876495.1. Classification (NCBI taxonomy): domain Bacteria; kingdom Pseudomonadati; phylum Pseudomonadota; class Gammaproteobacteria; order Enterobacterales; family Morganellaceae; genus Xenorhabdus; species Xenorhabdus sp. KJ12.1. The sequence goes on along the minus strand of NZ_CAWNQH010000104.1, from coordinate 281 downwards.
CACTGCCTAATGTGAGAAAGATGCGTGTTGATGATAATACAGCATGGAATGCAGCGTTAAGACGAGCAGGAATCGAAGATTTTCGTTTTCATGATTTGAGACACACTTGGGCTAGCTGGTTAGTACAATCAGGTGTTCCATTATCAATTTTGCAGGAAATGGGCGGCTGGGAGTCAATCGAAATGGTTAGAAGATATGCACACTTAGCACCGAATCATCTGACCGAACATGCGCGACAAATTGACCTGCTTTTTGGCGGAGGTGTCCCAAATTCGTCCCAA
>NZ_CAWNQH010000103.1:0-7220 GCF_963876495.1 Xenorhabdus sp. KJ12.1 | reverse complement strand
CGGCAATAGCGCGGTGGTCCCACCTGACCCCATGCCGAACTCAGCAGTGAAACGCCGTAGCGCCGATGGTAGTGTGGGGTCTCCCCATGTGAGAGTAGGACACTGCCAGACATCACTTTGACAGAGAAGCCATCCTTCACCGGATGGCTTTTTTGCATTCTGGAATAGATAAAATTTATTTTCAGAGATAGAAAATAAATTCATGGATATAATTATCGGGCTATTTTAAATACTGATAAAGACTATAACCTGTCACTGCCCCAGCAACATCGTACACAAAATCCTGCCAGCTCCAGCCTGTTCCAGCAGGGCGGCTATCATAAAATTCTTTTGCAGCACCAAGCCCAATCGATAGTAATAAACCAAATTGAGCACTTTCGCGATGTTTCCAATTCTGGTGATCGCCATAAGCGTTACCAGCAGCGGCTACAGCAGCAGAAAATAGAAAATGCTGGGCTTTATCCTTACCGGTCCAGGTATCATTTGCCTGGCGAATATTAGTACATGCGGTAGTGGTAGATAGGAGGGATATTGCTATTAATATATTTATAAATTTATTTCTTCCGGCCTTTTTCATCTTATTTTTCGCTATTATTAATTATTTAATAAATAGTAGCGTTTTGATAAATAAGATACAAAAAATCCTCTCGTGTTCTGACAAGAGAGGATTAATAAATGAGATAAATATTTATCTATGTTTACAATATTCTGCTGATCAGACGGTCAACACGGATACGACGTAAACGGCGTATTAATTTGCGAACCTTAACGGGATAGAACTGTATACTATCTAGTTCTTGATAACTGGTAATAACCGTTGTATGAGTGCGAATAGCATCCAGCTCTAAAGAGCGTTGTTCTTGCATTTCTTTATGTGGATCGTGAATAAGAATAGCATTTTCTAAATCCAGTCCCCACGCACGTGGATTGAGATTATTTCCGGTGATCAACTGCCATTTGTTATCGACCCAGACGCCTTTTAAATGATAGCTATTATCTTCATCTTTCCACAGCCGGATAGTCAGTTGTTGGCTATCGATAAAGTGTTGCAATCGGCTGGCGAAACGACGCAAGTTAATCTCATAGAGATAAGGCAATGCTCCGATAATCTTGAACGGTTCTTCGGGGGGGATATAAAAATCATTAGCTGTTTTGTCGCCAATGATAATTTCAATCTGTTTTCCTTGTCGCAACAACCTTGAGATAGAACGTACCAGTACTGCCGGTAAATTAAAGTAAGGGGTACAGATGACTAACTTCTCCTCGGTGCTGGCAATCAGATGGCAGATAGTTTTATTCAGCGGGTTTTTTTTACCTAATCCAACAAGCGGAGTGACTGCCAGCTCTTCATTTGAAGCCTGATTTTCAACATGATACGTTGCATTGCGTAAGTGGCCGCGAAATTGTCGGATAAAATTCTTTATTTCAAGGCTACGAGGACGGTTTGGGCAGGCCAGATTATTGACTGCTTTGTCAGAAATAATACTGTCATCTATATACTGCTTCATGATGGCTGCAAGCTTCGCATTATGCAGTAAATGATAACGGTCATAACGATATTTTTCATGGCGGTGCAGATAGACATTATTAATGCTGGCACCACTGTAAATTACAGTGTCGTCAAAGATAAAACCCTTTAAGTGTAAGACACCCAGCGCCTCACGGGTATTGACGGGAACGCCGAGAATGGAGATATGGGCATTCGGGTATTTTTCAGCCATAGAGCAATACCAGTCTGCATTTGTTGCAGCTGCTTGTGCGCCAATTCGGCCACGTTGCGCGCGATGCCAGTCGACCAGAATTTTGATATCCAGTTCAGGCCGTTTTTGCTTGGCTTCATATAACGCAGTTAAAATATCTTGACCGGCATCGTCATGTTCCAAATATAATGCGGCGATATAAATATGCTTTTTGGCGCCTGCAATACGTTCCAACAGTGTGCTGCGAAACTCTTCAGATTGATAAAGGGTTTCAATATCAGCAACTGACTGTGGTAATTTAGGCAGTTGTGCAAGGTGTTGTTGGTGTTTTGCTTGTTTAAATTTAGACAACATCACAGTGCGATTTTTCTCTTAGTTTGGATGGTTATAATCCCATCGTAAATTTGTGAATCAAAATGATCTGGCGATGATACCACTAGTTTTGTCAATTGTGGCTAAAGTTTTAAAACAAGATTAACGATACCTTCTTCTAACTGGATATCGATGGTAAATCCCAGTTTTTTAGCCAGCCTGATCATATTGCGGTTTTCTGGCATTGTTATCGCAGTTAAGACTTGTATGCCGTGTTCTTTGGCGTAATGAATGAGTTTAGCCATAAGTTGAGATCCTAACGTGATTCCTTTCAGATCCGATCGCACCAATACAGCAAATTCTGCTTCGATATTATCGGGATCAGCCATAGCACGTGCGACACCGATAATTTCTGGTTTTGTTGTCGGATGACGTATTGCGACAAAAGCCATTTCACGGTCATAGTCAATCTGAGTCATATTGGCGAGATCATCATGAGTAAATTCACTGATCTCACTAAAATAACGATAATAAAGATCTTCTTTTGTTACCTGCTCAATGAATTCTTTTAATAGCGGTTCATCTTCCGGCAGAATCGGGCGTAGTAAACAGGTAAAATCGTCTTTGATATAGATAGTTTCTTCCAGTTCATTAGGATAAGGCCGAATTGCCAGTCGATTCCGCGGATCGTCAGTGATTGGGGTTAATTCCATTGTGACATCCAGAAGTGTAAATTCACTTCCCGAAGCCAGTAATGGATGAATATTCAGACGGGTGATTTGGGGGCAATCGATCAGTAAATTAGAGACCCGCACCAGCAGCTGGCTCAGTGAGGGAATATCGAGAGGCTGCAATGATGCTCCGGATTTTATTTTACCACTCTTAATCGCCTGAATGACCAGATAACGGGCCAAAGCCATATTAAGCGGTGGCAGAGCAACAGCCGCCTGAGTTTCATTAACCCAATCTATCCCGCCTTCTCCAAGCATAATTAAAGGGCCAAAAACTTCATCCTGTTCAATGGCAATTCTCAGCTCCTGTGCACCGGCACGGTTTGCCATATTCTGCACTAATAAACCCTCAATTCTGGCTTGCGGAAAATTCTGTTTTACACGTTCAACAATGGCCTGAGCTGCTGTTTTCACTTCTTCCGCAGTACGAAGATAAAGCATGACACCCTGTACTTCTGATTTATGAGGAATATCAGGTGAGCGAAGTTTCAGCGCCACAGGATAACCAATTTTTTCGGCGATATTGACCGCATCGTCACTGGAGTGAGCAATCCATGTCGGCAACGTATTCAGCCCATAGGCTTCAAGAATAGAATGAACTTCATGAGTATCTAACTGAGTATTACCCTTATCAAGAGCCTGTTGAATGCAATCATGGGCGTGGGCCGTATTTGAAGTAATACCAATTGGCAGGGCAGGTGTTTCTCTGAGTTGTTTCTGATTACGACGATACTCCACCATATGCATAAATGCGGTGACCGCTCCTTCAGGGGTGCGATAGGTTGGGATCCCGGCTTCGCTGAATAACCGCCTGACTTCCTGCGAAGAATATTCCCCACACCAATTCGTGAATATTGTCAGCCATTTTCCACGGGGATGTTCTTTGATAGTCCGAATAACGTTTACGGCTGTTTGCATACTGTCGGAAATTGCGCAGGGAGAATGAATCAACAATAAGGCGTCATAGCTACGGCTATCTAGCAATATTTTCAGCGCGTCAATATATTGGCTCGTTGACGAAGCATCACCGAGATCCAGAGGGTTTTGTAAAATTTGTACATCCGGTAGTACACTGACTAACTTAGCAATAATTTCTTCCTCTAAGTCAGCTAATTTACCGGTTCTTCTGATGAGTTCATCCAGTGCCATAGCCGCCGGAGCCGTGCCATTACTGACAATTAACAGGCGCTCACCGCGTAATGGCCGCATAAAACTTAGCGTCTCCACGGCAGAAAACATTTCATGGGTATCCTGTACGCGTAACAATCCGGCTCTTTGAATTGCAGCATCATAAGCGACATCAAAATTTTGCTGTTCTCCCAGTAACTGCTGCGCTTTACGGGTACGGCTGCTTTTGACTACCAGAATTGGCTTATTGCGTGACGCGCTGCGTGAAGCGGAAAGGAAACGTCGGGCATCGCTAATATGTTCTAGATGCAGGAGAATTGCACTGGTTTTACTATCTCGCGCTAAAAAATCCAGTAGGTCATCAATATCAATATCAACGCTATCACCCAGTGCAATAAAATACGAAAAACCGATATTGCGATGGTTTGCCCAGTCCAGAATCGTGTTGGATATTGCGGCTGATTGTGAAATAAAAGCCAGTTTTCCCTTTAGAATAGGAATGGGGGAGAAACTGGCATTCAGCCCGATCCACGGAGCCAGAATACCGAGGCTGTTAGGCCCAAGAATGCGGATATGATGTTTCTGGCTGTATTGCTTCAGTTCAGCAAACTGGGATGGATGGGATGAGAGAATGATAACCGTTGTACATCCCAGCTCGGTCAGTTGGGCCAATAATGATAAGTTACGGCTGTGATGAGTACAAATAACCGCCAAATCGGGCGTTAAGGGTAGCTTGTCGATAGAAGGATAAGCCAGCACACCGAGAACAGAATTTTTATTGGGAGTGACGGGAAGGATAGGGCCGGTAAAATTTCCTGCTAACAAATTCCGCATCAGGAGCGAACTGGCTTTTTCTGGTTTCTCGGAAGCTCCGATAACGGCAATGGATTTGGGATGTAGTAGGGCTTCAAGTCCACGCTGGCTCATTTTTCGCTCCTTGTTAAGATCACGTCATCATTAGTTAAGCAACTACCATGAATAACTTTAGCCGTGATCGACAGGAATTACTGTGATTTATACCGCTGGATGATTTGATTTCCCAGCCAGATACTGTTCCCGAAAATGATTGAAATGGTTCAATAATTGTTGGGATGCTTCAAAATCACTGGCTAACTCTAGCGCTGCGGCAGCAACCTCAGCAGTACAGTGTTGCTCTTCCCTTGATGGCATTCGCAGTAAATAGTCGATTTTGGCAATGCTATTGATTGATAACAAAGGAATATCATCCAGATACGGGCTTTTACGAAACATTTTTCTTGCTTCAGGCCAAGTGCCATCCAATATAATGAATAGCGGCGCTTTTTGTGTGTCTGGCAGTTGCTGATACACAGTTCGCGATGGCGTGGCGTAGCTATCAGGAAAAATCAGATAAGGCTGTCGGCTCGGATCACGCAATGCATCAAGCATTCTTTGATCAGGCTCTGTCCTTGACCACAGAAAAGCCTGTGTATCAGGCAGAACATCTGCAATTAACTTTCCTGTATTACTGGGTTTCATTGGCTCAGTATCAAACATGATAAGGCAAAAACGGCTGTCAGCTTTTGCGGGTGAAATATTTTCACACAGACATCTTTTTTGGGGTAATAAACAGTACGTACAACGTTTAACCCGACAGCCTCTTGCTTGAAAAGGGCGGGTAGAACGCGCAAGATGGTGTTGGCGAAGCTGATAAACGGCGTTGTTATTTCTCATTTAAGAACTCAGAAATGCTCATGTGCAAGGTCAGAAGAAAATTGACGGATATTTTAATTGATTGTCGTTGCCAGAGGTAGCTTCGGAAGCGAACATCGGGTAATCTGCGCGCCATAGAGAAGTTGGAGAAATAGATGAACGATTCCTATAGTGGTAAGAGTGGCAAAGTCAAAGTGATGTATGTCCGTAATGAGGGCAACAATGACAGCCGTAATAATAACGATCGTCGTAACAACAATGATCGCCGTAACAGCAATGATCGTCATAACAACAATAAACGCCCGTCAGGTAAAGGACGCGAGCAGGGCGGCAAACGTTACGATAATGATCGTCCTGAGCAACCAAAAGAGCGTTCCCCATGGAGAACAGTTTCTCGCTCGCCAGATGAAGAGTCAAAACCTGATCATGGCGGCATTAGTGGCAGAAGCCATATCGATCCTGAACAACTGCGTCGTCAGAGACTGGAAGAGACCCGGATTTATGGCGAAAATGCTTGTCAGGCGATGTTCCAGAATCGCCCGGATGCAATTGTGAGAGCATGGTTTGTTCAGTCAGTAACCCCGCGTTTTCGTGATGCACTGAAATGGATGGCAGCAAACCGTAAGGCTTACCATGTAGTGGATGATGAAGAATTAGCAAAAGCATCAGGTACAGAGCATCATGGTGGCGTTTGTTTTCTGATTAAAAAACGTAATGGCCTGAATGCTGAAACTTATCTGCAACAGGCTCCGGCAAAAGATTGCGTATTGGCATTAGAAAATGTCGGTAACCCGCATAACCTCGGCGCAATTATGCGTAGCTGTGCTCATTTTGGCGTACAGGGTGTGATATTGCAGGATACGACAATGCTGGAATCCGGTGCGGCAGTCCGTACTGCGGAAGGTGGTGCTGAACACGTTAAAGGTATTGATGCAGATGGTTTCACCACCGCGCTGAGCCAATTCCGTGATGCAGGTTATACCATTGTGACTACATCAAGTCATAAAGGGAGCACAAAACTGGCAGAAGCTAAACTTCCTGAAAAAATGGTTCTGGTACTGGGGCAGGAAGGTGACGGCCTGAGTGACAACGTCTGGGAAGATGGTGATATCCGTCTATCGATTGGTGGTACTGGTCGGGTCGAAAGCCTGAACGTTTCTGTCGCAACAGGGGTTATGCTGGCGGAATGGTGGCGTCAGAATAAAATCTGATTGTTAATAAAGAATATCATTTCTTTTATAAATAAGGCTCTGAATTTTCAATCAGAGCCTTATTCTTTTGAAAAAATAAATAACTCACCACAATTAAATTTAATAAATAATATCAACCGTAATAATTTGGTTTTAATATCACAAATATTAATTTTAAATAAAATTATTTATTTTTGAAATTTATTCAGGTTCCTTATGTTACCTCAGCTTCGCTTAAAAATAGCGATCTCATTATCCCGTAGATTCAAGCTCGGTTTTTTAGGTTGGAATGTATAAGCAATAAGGCCGGCAGTAACTTCCAATAAAAAACCGAGTTGACTGCGATGCCTTGAATGCTCTATCTGAGAAATATTCTTGAGCTGATCGATGACGGTTTCTATCAAAAATCGCCGCCTTAACATCAATCTATCCCAGAGAGATAATGCCTTGGCTTTCATGTTACTCCGGACATTCGTGATTAACGTGAC
>NZ_CAWNQH010000102.1:0-7900 GCF_963876495.1 Xenorhabdus sp. KJ12.1 | reverse complement strand
TTCCCGGATAATTTGCCCGGCGGCATCCCGTTCATAGCGATAGGTTTCACCGGTGGAGGCGGTGACAGAATTCAACCGGGTCAGGCGGTCATAACCAAAACGTAATACCGTGCCATCGGGGCGGGTCACTTGATTGAGAAGGTCAAACGCGCCATAAGTGTAGCGCGTGGTACGGCCTTCACCGTCAGTTACTGCCACCACACGCCGTTCACTGTCATAGGCCAGTTGCTGTGTGGTACCATCCGGCAGTTCAACTTCAGTCAGGCTGCCATTGAGGCTGGCATGGTCATCGCTATAGCGATAATGGGTCTGTTGTTTAAGGGCATCGGTGAGTTGACGCAGGCGGCCCAGTTCGTCCAGTTGCAGGCCGGTGGTCTGACTGTCCGGCGTCATCACTGCGGCCAGCCGCTGCTGTTCGTCGTAGGCGTAATGCCATTGACGACCATCCGGCAGCAGGCGCTGGCGTAATTCACCGTGGAGACCGTATTGGTATTCTTCTTTGTGCCCCAACGGATTGGTCAGTGCGGTCAGGTTGCCCTGCTCATCATAGTGAAGTTGCCAGCGTTCTCCCGTTGGCAGGACACTTTCGCTAAGCTGCCCGTGTTCATCATAACCGTAAGCAAAAATTTCACCTGTCGGCAGCTTCATTTCTGTCAGCGCACCATCAGGGTTGTAATCGAATGTGGTGATAGCCCCTGATGGATCGGCTTCCCAGACTATCTGACTATGATGCCACTGGCGGCGGGTGATACGGCCTAATGGATCGACTTCACGCAGAACCAGCCCGTTGTTATCGTAATGGTAGTGGGTTTCACCGCCTTCACCGTCCTGATAGGTGGTGATACGGGCGTTATCGTCATAGTGGAAGCGATCGCACCAATAACCGCTGGAAGAAGTTGTGCTGAGGACTCGTCCTTGTTCATCATAAGTCAGGCTTAAATCGGTCTGGTCGGTATCGTGCCAACGAATCATCCGCCCCCGTGCGTCATATTCATGCCACAGGTGGTTGTGTTGGAATGCTTCGCATTCACTCAGGTAGCCTTGTGTATCATAGTGACACGTGACCAACCGTTGTTGCTTTTTCTGTTCCAGATAATCTACGGTCTGGAGTTGTTGCCCCTGATAGCCGAGAATCAACCGGAAGCCATCCGTGCGCGTGATTTCAATCAGTTGCGACTGTTTATCGTAGACAAACTGGATCGTGTTTTGACGGCGATCGGTGATCGCTGACAGTTTGCGAATATTCCCAGCTGCGTGATTAAAATGATAAGTGAGTTGGGACTGGCGATCAGTCAGTCGCAGTTCGCCATTTAACTCACCGGTTAACACGTAATGCGGAATATGCTGGTTACGGGCGAGCACCGTGTTATCGGGTGTGCTGAAATCGTAGATTACCCCGTCGGCATTGGTGAAGTTCACCTGACCATCGGCCAGTTTCAACAGACGTGACCACTCATCCGCCCATTTCGGGCCAAACAAGCCACTGTACTTAGCGGTGGAACGATAGGTGCGGGTCAGGGTGATCGGCAATAATCCGGGGATAACAATGACCGGCCAGACTTGCAGAAAGTCACCGGTGGCCATATCGACAGGGTCACCTTCTGTTTTAGCTTTGTCGCTACTTTGCCCTTCTTTGTTGTTTGACCTGTTGTCAACAGTATCCGTCTCTGTTTTCTTGGGAGTTTCAGGCGCATCGTGGGCTTCCTGAGATTTGCCTTTAATTTTGGCTCCTTTTTTGGCTACTGCCTTTGTAAGTCCAAGAATACCGGTTGCTAAAGAAAGCCCTTCATAGATTAAGGCACCACCTTTTTCAGCATCACTTTTCATCTCAAACTTGATTACATCGTTATTGACCATCGCCATTGCTTTTTTCTGAAGTTCAGATGCACCAATTCCTTTAGGCGCGATACCTGTATATTCCAATACTTTTTCGGTAGCTACGGCGGGAGCTGTCAAAGAACGCATCATCTCCTTACCCATGAATTCAGCCATTTCAGGAACGGTATTCCAGAGCGCTTTTCCTGCCCCGATAGCAGCTTCTCCCGGTTTATCCCAAGCTGCATTCAACTTTTCTTTGGCTTCCTCTCCCCACTTTTGCACATCTTCCTTGGTCTCATCCCACCATTCTCCCGCCTTGTCCAAAAATCCTTTTTCTTGTTCAGTTTCCGGTGTGACGGCCGCATTTGCTTCATGTGGCGGATTTGCCCCCTGTGGTGCCTGTCCGACGATTTTACCTATCGTATTGCCCTCACCGGTTGGACTGTCATCTCGTGGTTTTTGAGGCAACGCTGCATTGGGCCTGGGATGGTCGTCTTCTTCTTTCTCTTCTTCCCATTCTTTCTTTGGGAATTCACCACTTTTGAATTTTTCAACGGTATCTTGAGCTGTTTTCTTAAAATGCTGAGCTCTAAAATCAGCCTCTAACTGATCGTAGTAAACGTCTAATTCCGGATCGTCTCCGTAATCACCATAAAAAATAGAGCTTTGTCGGTATAATGTATCGCTATTGTTTAGCGCTTGCTCAGCCTCAGCCTGTGTGCGAATGTTAAATTCTTTACAATATTCTTCGGCTCTAACAGCGTCGCTCTTCGGTGTGACGACTTTTATATCTGACATGGTTCCTTCCTTATGCCCCATTCATCCAAAATTTATCCCCATGGCGTAGCACCAGCTTGTTACCGGCGCGTACCGTGCGGGTATGCTCTAATGGATGACATTTGCCACCAACGGTGCCACTCTTAACGCCATTTGCCACGCCCGGCTGGTCACCGAGTGTGGTGGGCACAAAACTGCGGGCAAACACCACGACCGGCATGCCATTAGCCCGCACGGTTTTTTCCGGTGCTGAACTGTCTGCCAGTTTCGCGACCACCGGATAGGGGATGGGCGGTGTGGCAGGCCCTATCGGGGTTTTGCACACGTCCGGTAGCATGCCGATAATCATCCAGGTGCCCGCAGTGCGGGCGATATAGTTATCAGCCATTCATTTTCTCCTCTTCCTGTGGAGCCAGTTTGAGCAAGGGGGCATCCGGGTTAATTTCAAACCGGGCTTCGGCGACCCGCACGGGCAGGGAGGCTTTGAAATTCAGCCGGCAGGTCAGATGCAGTGTTCTGGCCTCGCTGTCGATAATGAGCGTATCGAGGCGCATCGGCACAGGTAACAGAATCCCGTTTTGCATGCGCAACAAAATGAACGGACGATGTCCGGGCAGTTTGACATGCAGGTCACTGTGAGGAGTCAGGCCGCTCAGCGTGATGGCGATATCTGTGTCCGGCCAGTCAATCTGTTGGTCAGTTGGTGCGCCGTTCCAGTAGCCGAAGTCAAAATCTTTCGGCAGGTAAGGATGACGATGCTCTAACCAGTCGGCATCATAAGTACCGGCCAGCTGGCGGCGGGGCAGCCACGGGCGGCCGATAAAGCCCATGCCCTGTGGCTGGCAGGCGGGCGTATCGGGTGGCAACGCTCCAGCCAGTTGCGCGGTAAAATGCTCGACAGTAAAAGGGGCATCTGACCGGATGATGCGTGGAGCCGGATAGCGGATGAGCTTTTTGGCACTAGCGTACCACGGGGTGATAAATCCCGTGCCCAGCGGATTGGTTTCACAAACCGCATGAGCAACCGGGGCATTTTCCCCGTCCGGGTGCTGCTGGCGCTGTTCGGGTGTCAGGCGGTCACGTTCGTTAAGCAGTTTGCTTGCTTTATCGTCTGCCTGAATTTTGCACTCACCCCCGAAAGCGTAGCGATAATCCAGCGGCAGTGTGGTAAAGGTTTTTGGCTCCGTTAGTTGCCAGTGGCCGCTGGCATCACGGATAAATTCCCGTTCGCCGGTCACAGTCAGGGTTTTATCAAGCAGGGGCTGACCCTGCCGGGTTTTGACCTGTAACTGGACGGGAAATTCGGTACAGGGTCGGTTATCCGGTGCGTAGGCTGTGCCATTCACAATCACATCACAGCGCGGTTTAAACGGTGCAAGGTCGCTTTCCTGCAATACTTGCGAGGCATTCATTTGCCCGCGATATTCATCCTGTAAGCACAACGGCGGCGCGGGCAGCAGTTCAGCGATGTATTCCCCCTGTCCGGCAGGCATCAACTGGTAGCCGATTTTCATCACCGCCACATGATGCTCGGTATCGTCGACATCGAACATTTGATAGTTCATCACCGCGAAAGGGGTGAGGTTACGAAATTCCATCTCAGTCTGTCCTTGTTAGTTCAGGTCGATATCTTTACCGGTGATTTGTACCGGGCCACTGGCCTCAAATTTGAACTCACTGCCCTGTATAGTGATTTTGCCCGAGCTGTCCATCCGCAGGACACTGGCACCGCATTTCAGCTCAATCACATCACCGGCATTAATGGACAGGGTATTACCGACCGCAATGGATTTATGGCTGCCAACCTGTTCAGTCTGGCTGGCCCCGACGGTGGTATTCATGCTGGTGCCGACAGTCAATGCGTAGACCATGCCGATAGTTTCCGTGCTGGTCATTTTCACCATTTCATTTTTGTGCTCATTCACCTTGATGGTCTGGTTTTTCTCCACGGTTTCACTGTGGTTGGCCAGTACATGGGTATCGCGGTTATTGAGCACTTTGGTGTTCATGTCTTTTTGTGCGTGCAAATCCAGCCGTTCACTGCCCTTGGCATCTTCAAACAGCAGCTCGTTATAGCCTTGCCCTTTGTGGGTTTTGGAGCGGAATGCCATCTGGGTTTTGCTGCCCGGTAAGCTCCCCGGTGGAATATTGCTGGCATGGTAGGTACGTCCGGTGACTATCGGTTGGTCGGGGTCGCCGTGCAGGAAGTCCACCACGACTTCCTGTCCGATACGCGGAATAGCGAGCATGCCCCAGCCCTGACCGGCCCACGGCTGGCTGACCCGTATCCAGCAGGAGCTTTGGTCATCGCTCTTACCGTACCGGTCCCACGGGAATTGCAGACGCACACGCCCGTACTGGTCACAGAAAATCTCTTCACCTGCCGGGCCGACTACTTTGGCGATTTGCGGACCATCAATCACCGGCTTGGGCCGTGGAGCCGGACGCCAGTTCTGGTTCTGGCGGATGAAGGTGAAGTGACTGTTCAGTGTTGTGCCGGAGCCTGAGCTGGCGGTTTCCAGTGCCTGTGGCTGACTGCCACTGTGGCTGGCAGAGACGGTCTGCCATGACTGATTCAGGTCTAAGCGGGGGTGGTTATCAAGAATGAATAGTTTGCCCGGTTGCAGAGCGATGGCATTGCCGCTGCCTTGCCCGGTCTCCGCGTCACTGCGCAGTGCTTCCAGTCGGTAGCGGGTAAAATCTTTGCCATGTGCTTCGTCCTTGAAACGGCCCGGGTAGTCGTAGTGCTCGTAATACAATTGTTGCAGGTTTTCATCCCGCATCTGTTGCTGAAATTCCGCTGGCCATGCCGGGTTCTTGAAGGTGTAATCCTTAAGCTGTACCTGAGCCGGACGGACCTGAGCGCTGCTGGTCAGGCTACTGACTGCCGGTTCACCCAATGTGCTGACTTCACCGGGCTGATAAGGCAGGCGGATACCCGGTGGCACAGAGCCACAGTCATCGGCAAATACCAGTGTGTTACGCCCGTTACTGCATTCGAAGAAGTAGAAAATGCCTTCTTCCGCTGTCAGCCGTTGCAGAAAATCAAAATCACTTTCCTGATACTGTACGCAGAATTCGCGCTCCGGGTGCGGGTGGCGCAGATTGAATACCACATCACGGATGCTGTGTTCTTTGAGGATGGTCGTAATGATGTTGGCGATGTTTAGCTGCTGGAAGATGCGCGAATTCTGCCGTAGGGTCGTGCGCCACAGGTCAGGGCGGATGCTCATCCGGTAGGTGGTCTGGTGCAGGCCAGTGTTGCCCTGTTCAAAGCGGGTGACGATGCCGGTGATGCTGCGTTGTTCGATACCGTTTTGCAGAATAGTCAGTGTTGCTGTGCGGTCAAGTACCAGCGGGAAACTAATGGCGGGAATAGCGCTTGCCAGCCCCACTTCCAGTGCAAAGGGGTGAGAGAAGTGTTCGTTCAGGCTGAAGTCGGTGACCACAAAGGTCTGTGCCGGCAAACCGCCTGCCGTCAGGGTGAATAACAGGCCGCTGGGGTCGGCACCGCCCAGTAATCCCAATACCTGACCGGCTTTCTGCAACATTTTTCCTGCCGAGGAGTTACCCATGGCAGCCTGAGCTGTCATTCCGGCTTTTTGTCCGGCTCCACCGGCAAAGCCGCCACCACTGATGAGGCTACCGGCACCGGCAGCAGTACTCCCGCCTGCACCTGTCAACAAACCTTTGGCCTGTTTTGCCATTTGTGCAGCTTGCTGTCCTTGCCCCAACAGCGCTTTTCCTTTCTTTAATGTTGTGGCGTGTTTTTTCACTGACATCTATTTCTGTCTCCCTGAGATGATGGAATGTTATGCAATAGGCTATCCCGCCTGATAACAACGCAGGCCATAACATTCGGGCACAAGATTTAAATTTAACTCAGATTGTCTCCGACAAATGGGTTAATTAAGGATGTAATAAGCTGCTTTACGCTAATTTGAAGAGACGTTGTTATCTGAATATATCGGTTGAATCGTGATAAATAAAATAGGGGTAATAATAAATAACGAATGAGTAAAGGCCAAATTAAATCAAGCGGAATAAAAAATGGCATCCGGCAATGACAGTGTAAAAAATTAAAATGATTGCCGTTTTAGAATAACATTTCCAATTAACGCATATAGTTAGCGCATCAGGCTATTGAATATTTATCCATAAAAGATAGTTTTTTCGTAACGTCATGAGATAAAAATAAAAAAATTAATAATATATTTTACAATAGCATGATCATTTCTATTTCGTGAAATAGATCAAAAAATTTATTGAGAAATGAGTTTTTTATTTTCTGTTTTTAAAAAGGAGCAATAAAAAATGATTGATTGACATTAAATAGATAAATGCCAGTCATTCAAATAAACAGAAAGTGAAATAATTTCTAAACGAAAATAAACTGATTAATATTTTCTACATTTAACACAATGTTAATTGTGCATGGATAGCGGCATCTCTTTGTGGGAATTCCCCATCCCTGCTCGTTATATCGGCACCCGAAAACTTCAGCTGTCGGACAAGACGGTATTGATCATGTGTCTAATAAATAGCCATAAGACATCATATGTGCTAATGTGGGTTTGTGGGAAACCAATGAGGAATGACCTATGAGTCGCTTAACTATTGATATAACCGATCAGCAACACAAGAGTTTGAAAGCATTGGCAGCGTTGCAAGGCAAGACAATTAAGCAATATGCGCTTGAACGTTTGTTCCCTGACATGACTAATGATGATCAAGCATGGCAAGAGTTAAAAGCCTTGTTGAAGACACGGATCAATGAGGGGACAGAAGGCAAGTTATCTGGGAAAAGCATTGATGAAATCCTTAATGAAGAACTTGCCGAGAACGGACGCGATTAATGGATTATATACTGACGGAAGCTGCAGAAGCTGATTTACGCGCAATTATTCGTTACACACGTAAACAATGGGGTAATGCACAGACGCGCCGCTACATCACTACCCTTAAGCAAGGTATTGAGCGTCTCGCTTGCGGAAAAGGATCTTTCAAGGACATGAGCGAACTTTACCCGGCATTGCGCATGGCACGTTGTGAATATCATTATGTTTTTTGTTTGCCACGCGAAAGTGCTCCGGCATTAATCGTGGCAATTTTTCATGAGAAAATGGATTTATTGACACGCCTTGCTGATAGGCTTTTGTAGTTTTTTAAGCTACGACCATTATCAAATTAAGTGGGACGGATTTGGGGTCATGCTCCCAATAGTTAGATCTGTTATGAAAGATAGTATTCACGCTCAATGAACGTACCTACCACTTTGTCATGCATCTCTTCGGATTTGGAATAA
>NZ_CAWNQH010000101.1:0-7988 GCF_963876495.1 Xenorhabdus sp. KJ12.1 | reverse complement strand
TCCTTTTAATTGAGTCAGATAACTGGATAAGGGGACCAAAACGGACGGGGCAACGCTGATAAAACGGGTATAACTGAGCAAGGAGGGGAAGTCGCGGTGGTGGTATTGCCAGATATGCTCCAAATAAAAGTTTTTAAAATCACGGTAATGCGACCGCTGAAAGAGGATTAAAACTGTCATGATTTCACTGGGATACATGTGGCCTTGTCTACGGCGCAGGCGGTATCCGTTATCGAGACAAAACTGCGCCCACTGGGGGATGAAAAGACGGCAAAAGTCGTCGACATCGCAGAAAATTTCAACTAACTTGTCCATGGCCTGTTCCTCCCCGGAGTCGTTTTAGGCTTTCACCAAAACTTTGCTCCTGGAACAGGCCTCTCGTCAATTTCTTATCCAGAATTCAGGTTAAATTAATGCCACCTTTAGGGGTACTGATGGATCGTGGCTTTAAAGTTGCTTTAGTGACGGACGGGCGTCTATCCGGCGCATCTGGTAAAGTGCCTTCCGCCATTCATGTTACACCTGAGGCCCATGCTGGCGGAGTGCTGGCCAAAATACAGGATGGAGACTTAATCCGTATTGATGGCCGCACTGGCGAACTTACATTGTTGCTTGATGAGCTGGAATTAGCACAAAGAGTACCTTATCAAGCCGATTTAAGCACAGGACATATCGGTTGTGGCCGTGAACTATTTGGTGCTTTGCGCACCCAGCTTTCCGGTGCAGAGCAAGGGGCATGTTCCATTACATTTTTATAACCGGGGATTTTAAATCCCTTGTGTCGGATTCGATGAGAGAAATTGCTAATGAATAATTGGAAAACAACCGCAGAAAGCATCCTGACTGATGGCCCTGTCGTCCCTGTTATCGTAATCAATGAAATTGAACATGCCGTACCATTGGCGAAAGCGTTGGTGGCAGGCGGAATAAGGGTATTGGAAGTCACGCTGAGAACAGCATGCGCGCTGGAAGCAATTCATCTCATTGCCAGAGAAGTTCCTGAAGCTATTATCGGTGCTGGAACGGTGATTAATCCCGAACAACTTTCTGCCGTCACTGAGGCCGGAGCACAGTTTGCCATTAGCCCTGGGTTAACTGATGAGTTGTTAAAAGCCGCAACAACTGGCTCAATTCCTCTTATTCCGGGCATCTCTACCGTCTCTGAGCTAATGCTGGGTATGAGCTATGGCTTAAATTGCTTCAAATTCTTCCCTGCGGAAGCGAATGGCGGCGTGAAAGCACTGAAAGCTATTGCTGGCCCATTCCCACAAGTACGTTTCTGCCCGACAGGAGGAATTTCTCCTGATAATTACCGTGATTATCTGGCACTCAATAGTGTCCTATGTATCGGTGGATCTTGGCTGGTACCAAATGATGTATTGAAAAATGGTGATTATGCGCATATTACGGAACTGGCTCATAATGCAATAACAGGCGCCAAAGCATAATTTAGCCGAATCATTTTTGAAATTGTGGAAATTCTATTATTTCAGTAGGGCTACTTGTTAGAATTTCCGCTTTCATAAGCCCAGCATTTTAGCCAAATAATTAAGAAAACCCGTTAAATCCTTTTACCATGCCACCTTATATTTGAATATCGCGGCTGGAAGGAGCTGATACCACAACATTATTCTCTTCACTCAATAATTCTGCATATTTCGTTATACCCTGCTCTTCAGCTCTGTTTTCATTACGCTGACTGAATCTCTGTCTGAGACGGTAAGCAAAAACATCCTCCACATACCCTTTTCTTATCCGCTCTTGCAACGCTCGCCAATAATCTGCTTTAAAAAGATCACCGTGAAATTCTTCAAAATATTTACGAATGCGTTTATCGCTACATAAAAAATGCCGGAACTCTTCTGGAAAAACATCATTGGTCGCTACGCTGTACCACGGTTCACTGGCAAGTTCATCTTCAGGGTAACGCGCTGGAGGAATATCCCTAAAATTCACTTCGGTCATATAACAAATTTCATCATAATCGTAGAAAATTACCCTTCCGTGTCGTGTAACCCCAAAATTCTTAAATAACATGTCTCCCGGAAAGATATTCGCTGCCGCAAGCTGTTTAATTGCATTCCCATACTCTTCAACAGCATCTTTCAGACGATCCTCATCTACCTGCTCCATATAGATATTCAGTGGGAGCATTCTTCGTTCCATATAAAGATGCTTTATCAGGACTTTGTCACCTAAATCTTCAAGCTTTTCAGGGATCTCTTTTTGTATTTCCTCCATTAACTCGGGGCTGATATGGCGTTTATCGATGACGAAATTCTCAAACTCCTGTGTATCAGCCATTCTCCCGACCCGATCATGCTCCTTGACCAACCGGTAACACTCCTGAACCCTCTCCTGAGAAACTTCTTTCTGCGGCGCAAACTTATCTTTTATCACCTTAAATACACGATCAAAAGAAGGAGACGTGAAAACCAGCATAACCATGCCTTTTACCCCCGGAGCAATGATAAATTGCTCCTGAGATGAATTAATAAATGTTAGGTATTCACGGTAATACTCTGTTTTTCCATGTTTTTGGCAGCCAATGGCCATATAGAGCTCAGCTGTCGATTTGACAGGCAAAATTTCACGTAACCATTCAACCATAGCAGCCGGTAAAGGGGCATAAACCATGAAATAAGAGCGGGCAAAACCAAAAACGACACTGGCATCATCATGGCTAGTCAGACAGGTATCGATAAAAATACTGCCTGATTCATTATGATGAATCGGCAATAGAAATGGATAAACTTCTGTACCCAGCCTTATTTTTCCTACCAGCCAAGCAGCTTTATTGCGATAAAAGAGTTCGTTAGCAATCTGAAATGTCGCCTGGAGTAAATCATATCCGGGAAACGTGTTTTGTAAGTAGCGAGTGAGGTAACTGATATCTCTGTCTAAATTTTCCCATTCCAGACGTAATGGTAAATCTTTTAAAATAGCCCATAGCATAGATTCAAGACCGGCATCAGGAAAAAAATCCCGCGATAATGGGCGTGGAATATGGCGAAAACGGCGTGGTGGCTGGGAAGAAAAGATAAATAAATTTTCCTGCTTCAAATTACGATGCTGAAATAATCGGCAATAAACAGAATTAAAAAAACTTTCTGCAATTTCAAAACGTGGGTAATCCGGCAGTAGGCGGGTGTATACCGCTTTCACTTTGGCAATGTACTCCTGATCATACAACCGTGAACCACGAATACATTTCAACTGTTCAACCACCAAGCCTACATGATGATCGTACAGATTGATTCTTTTCTTCATGGCCTGCTGCACTGCGTGCCAGTCTGCTTGTTCAAAACGCTGTTGTGCGCCAGACGTTACTTCCAGAAATCTGCCGTATTGCGCATCAAACCCCTGAAGAATAGTTTGTGCAATTAAGTGAGCTAAATCTGTTTCCATGTCCGCCACCTTAATCTGACGCGTAAAGGGGAATTCCTGACGGAATCCCCCAAGGTGATATCAACGTTATACAAAAAATCAGAATTGCTGCTCTTCGGTTGACCCTGTCAGAGCGGTAACAGAGGAAGTTCCCCCCTGTATTATCGTGGTTACTTTATCAAAGTAACCAGTACCCACTTCCTGTTGATGCGAGGAGAAGGTGTAGCCACGCTCCAGTGAGGCAAACTCACGTTCCTGAACCTTCTCAACATAGTGTTTCATGCCTTCGCCACGTGCATAGTCATACGCCAGATCAAACATGTTGAACCACATGCTATGAATACCAGCCAAAGTAATAAACTGGAATTTATACCCAAGCTCGGAAAGCTGCTCCTGGAAGCTGGAAATAGTTTTATCATCCAGATTCTTTTTCCAGTTAAAAGATGGAGAACAGTTATAGGCCAGTAACTTCCCGGGATACTCAGCATGAATTGCTTCGGCAAAACGACGGGCAGCTTCAATGTCCGGTGTTGATGTTTCACACCAGACAACATCAGCATATGGTGCATAAGCCAGCCCACGACTGATAGCCTGATCAATCCCTGCACGAGTGCAGAAGAAACCTTCACAGGTTCGCTTGCCAGTCAAAAACTCGCTGTCATAGGGATCGCAATCCGATGTCAGCAGATCGGCTGCATCGGCATCAGTACGAGCGATAAGAAGAGTGGGTACACCTGATACGTCTGCGGCTAAACGAGCAGCCACTAATTTCTGAATAGCTTCCTGAGTTGGTACCAGTACTTTGCCTCCCATATGCCCACATTTCTTCACCGCAGCTAATTGATCTTCAAAATGGACAGCGGCAGCTCCGGCTTCAATCATAGCTTTCATAAGCTCAAAAGCATTCAGGACGCCACCAAATCCTGCTTCTGCGTCCGCCACAATCGGCAGAAAATAATCAGTGTATTCTACGCTATCAGGGCCAATGCCATTCGCCCATTGGATCTGATCTGCGCGGCGAAAACTATTATTGATACGCTTAATGACATTTGGTACGGAATCGACTGGGTAGAGTGATTGGTCAGGGTACATACTGGAAGCTGTGTTGGCATCAGCTGCAACCTGCCAGCCAGAAAGGTAAACGGCTTCAATTCCGGCTTTAGCCTGCTGAAGTGCCTGCCCACCCGTCAGTGCACCTAGCGCGTTTACATAACCTTTTTTGGATTTTCCATTCAACAATTCCCATAACTTTTTCGCTCCCATTTGAGCCAAAGTATGTTCAGGATTGACTGAGCCACGTAATTTAATAACATCTTCAGCTCTGTATGGTCGATTAATGCCTTCCCAGCGTGCTTTTTTCCATTCTTGCTCTAATTGAGTGATTTGTTGTGCTCGAGAAACGGTCATGATCCTATACTTCCTATTCTGAATTAATTGAATATTAATTATTGATTGGATGTTGTTTAAATCAGTCGAGTAATTGATAGCCCGGCAAAGTCAGGAAATCGACTAGTTCGTCTTGTGTGGTGATCCGTTTCATCAGCTCAGAAGCCTCTGTAAACCTTCCTTCGTTAAAACGTACCTCACCAACTTCTTGTTTAATGACTGCCAATTCTTCTTTTAGCATCTGGTTGAACAACTCTTTAGTCACTTTTTGACCGTTGGTCAACGATTTCTCATGATGGATCCATTGCCAGATAGAGGTACGGGAAATTTCTGCTGTAGCAGCGTCTTCCATTAAGCCATAGATCGGCACACAACCATTTCCCGAAATCCATGCTTCTATGTACTGGACTGCAACTCGGATATTTGCCCGCATGCCATCTTCGGTTCTTTCTCCCAGACTGGGTTCAAGCAGCTGTGCAGCAGTGATCTCACCATCCTCTTCACGGGAAACCATCAATTGATTTGATCGTTCACCCAGTTTTGAACTAAATACTTCCATCGCTATATCAGCAAGACCGGGATGTGCAATCCATGTACCGTCATGACCATTATTAGCTTCCAGCTCTTTATCTGCTCTGACTTTATCCAGCACTATCTGGTTTTGCTCAGGATCTTTACTTGGTATAAATGCTGACATACCGCCCATCGCAAAAGCCCCTCGTCTATGGCAGGTTTTAATCAATAAACGGGAATAAGCACTCAGAAAAGGTTGTGTCATAGTGACAGACTGGCGGTCTGGTAAGACGCGATCTGCATGATTCTTCAGTGTTTTGATATAACTGAAAATATAATCCCAACGACCACAATTCAGACCAACAATGTGATGACGCAGGTGATAAAGGATTTCATCCATTTGGAAAACAGCTGGCAATGTTTCGATCAGAACAGTCGCTTTAATCGTACCTTTTGGCAAATTGAAAAGCTCTTCCGTAAAACTGAAAACATCACTCCACCATTGTGCTTCATGATAGCTCTGGATCTTAGGTAAATAGAAGTAAGGACCACTCCCTTTCGCCAGCAACTGTTTATAATTCAAATAAAAATAAAGTGCAAAATCAAATAACCCACCAGAAATTGGTTCATTTTTATAAAGAATATGCTTTTCTGACAGGTGTAATCCCCTGACACGAGCAATCAATACAGCAGGGTCCGATTTTAATTCATAACGTTTGCCCTGCTCATTGGTATATGAAATGGTTCCATTCACTGCATCCCGCAGGTTAATTTGACCATCAATAACCTTATTCCAGCTTGGCGCCAAAGAATCTTCAAAGTCTGCCATAAATACTTTAACGTTAGCATTCAGGGCATTAATAACCATTTTTCGCTCTACAGGCCCGGTGATTTCAACCCGACGATCTTTTAGATCATCTGGAATTCCCTGAATCTTCCAATCACCACTTCTAATGGAAGATGTTTCCGGAATAAATTCTGGTAATTGACCGTTATCTATTTTCTTCTGCCAATTTATCCGATCTTCTAGTAATTTTTTGCGTCTGTCAGCAAATCTGACGACTAAATCTTCTAGAAAATGAATAGATTCAGATGATAAAATCTTCTTCTCAGCATCATAAAAAGGTTTTATAAAGGTTAATTCTGTTGCCAATATTTGCTGCGTCATCCCACGATCCTCACCTTAAAGTGTCCACTCAGGTAAGAATAATCAATATAAAAAATAAATCAAAAACGGTTTCCATTATTTTAATAAATTTAATTATTAACAATAAAATCAAACAATTAATAGAACAATATACATATATAAACTGGGAATTGATTTCCAAAATAGAAAAACAAAAAGTGTTAAGTTTTTGTTATATATAGAGAATAGGAAAAACAGATAATTTATAGAAAATAAACAAAAAATTAAAAAATGAGAAATGACTCGCTTCAGTTAATTCTCATTTTTGAAGATGTTTATAAGGAGTTCAATCTAAGGAAGGGTTCATGTAGGTCAAATCGTATGGAGTGATCTGATATACATAATAATTGAGCCAATTAGAAAATAGCAAATGCCCATGGCTACGCCATGTAGCAACCGGCTTATTTTCTGGATCATTATCCGGGAAGTAGTTGACGGGTAATACAGGATCTAAACCAGCCGTTCGATCACGCTGATATTCAGCAGCTAGTGTGCCAACATCATATTCTGGATGCCCAGTTACGAATACCAGCCTTTTATCCTTACTGGCAAGTAAATAGGTGCCTGCTTCTTCTGAACTAGCCAAAATATCCAGATCCGTATATTGACGAATAGCTGTCTCAGGAAAATCAGCAAAACGCGAGTGCGGCGCCCAAAATGATTCATCAAATCCTCTGGTCAATAATGCCAGCGGTTCCAGAATAGTATGAGAGTAAACACCAGATAGTTTCGTTTTTCGGGTATATTTAGGCAGGTTATAAAGAATATTTAAAGCCGCCTGAACAGCCCAACAAACAAAAAGTGTTGAAGTAACGTGTTCTCTGGCCCACTTGATAACGGTTTCAATTTCCTCCCAATACGTAACATCCTCAAATTTTACTAATCCTAAAGGGGCTCCGGTTACGATTAATCCATCAAAATTCTGATCTTTTATTGATTCAAAGTCGCAATAAAAATTATCCAAATGCTCCGCTGGTGTGTTTCTACATCGACGACCGTCAATACGGAGTAATTGAATATCAATCTGTAACGGTGAATTAGAAAGTAACCTGATAAACTGATTTTCCGTTTCTATCTTCTTTGGCATTAGATTTAGTAACAATACCTTCATGGGACGGATGTCCTGAACACTGGCTCTCGTCGATGTCATAACAAAGATATTTTCATTACGAAGAAAATTAACTGCTGGCAGTTCATCAGGTACACGAATTGGCATTGTTTAAAACCTCAATCATTCCACATAATTTAGCCTTCTAGACAGCCAAAATTTAACCTTAAAATGGGAGGAATGTCGAGTTTTTGTACGCAAATTGAAATTATTTCATTCTATGAAATAAAAAATGGAAATAAAAACACAAACGCAAAAAAG
This sequence comes from Xenorhabdus sp. KJ12.1, assembly GCF_963876495.1. Lineage (NCBI taxonomy): Bacteria > Pseudomonadati > Pseudomonadota > Gammaproteobacteria > Enterobacterales > Morganellaceae > Xenorhabdus > Xenorhabdus sp. KJ12.1. The sequence goes on along the minus strand of NZ_CAWNQH010000101.1, from coordinate 147 downwards.
CCATCCGGTGAAGGATGGCTTCTCTGTCAAAGTGATGTCTGGCAGTTCCCTACTCTCACATGGGGAGACCCCACACTACCATCGGCGCTACGGCGTTTCACTGCTGAGTTCGGCATGGGGTCAGGTGGGACCACCGCGCTATTGCCG
>NZ_CAWNQH010000100.1:0-8743 GCF_963876495.1 Xenorhabdus sp. KJ12.1 | reverse complement strand
AAATAACTGCCCGGTTTGCGCACCGTATTTGGCTTTCAGATTGTCCGATTGACGACCGAAGGCCACTGAACGCTCGGTATCAAACCGGTGCCAGCTATAGGCTACGCCGGTACGCAAGGCCAGCGCATCCAGCTGTTTGCTGCCATAAAATGCCAGATGGACGTTATCACTGCCTGCGGAAGTATTATCACCGCCACGCAGGGAAGAGCGGGTGAAACCGGTAGCCATACCGAGTCGCAGGTCATTGGCTACTTCCCGATCAGCCCCCAGAAATACGCCGTAGTTAGACATACGATAACCGTTGGCTTCACTGTTACTGTTAGTCCGTTGCCAGTTACTGGTGATCTGTGCCCAGACACCGTTTTGATCAGCCTTGATATCCTGACTGGTCAATCCGGTATCAGCCTGACGTAAACGGGTATTCAGGGTATCACGCAGATAACGGCTGCCATTGATTTGTGCAGACGCAATATCAGCGTGGATCTGGCCGGAAGACAATTGCTGGAAGGCTTTGCCCGCCTGTGGTGCCGTATCCGACATCAGAATACTTTCATAAACCGGATGGCCCAGATGCAATTTCTCCGCCGCATTAGCGATGGCGCGCTCATTGGCGGTGTTAGTTACACTGGCGAACGCTTTGGCGTTACGGTTGATATTAAGTGTGACGCGATCAGGCTGGTAACTCAACTTAGTCCCAATGAACAGGTAGTCAGGTGAAGCGGCAGTAAACTGACCATCGATGCCTTTTTTGGCCTGTAGGATATTGTATTGTTGACCCAGCAGGCTGCGGACTTCGGGTTTAGAGAGCAGGTTTTTGTTGTTTTCTAATGAAACCTGTACCGTTCCACCGTTTAACTTGGCTAAACCGTCAGCATAAATGCGGTCACTCAACCCAGAAGTATTTCTCGCGACTTCAACCTGGTAATGTGAGTCGTTCTCGAAAGTCACATCATTGTTAACTTTCAGTGTCCCGATTAAATCAGTATTCATGGGGCCCACATTACCGGGGGCAATGTAAGAGCCGCTCTGAGCGGTGAGTGAACCGACAGTCCCGTTTCCGCTGAATGTGGCACCCTTATGTACCATCACATTAGAAGTGATGCCACCACTGACCTGCAACTGACCCTGATCAACGATTGTCGGGCCTTTATAGGTGCTATTTGTACCGGTCAGTTCCAGCATCCCTTTACCGGTTTTGGTTAACCCACCGTGACCGGAAATATCATGACTCCAGTAGTCGTAGGTACATTCAATGCTGTCGCAGACGCGTTCTACCGTTGTGCCTGCTTCTACTTTTTCCCCGATGCCGACGATATTGGCGACAAACTGCGTATCAGTATAGGAATCCTTAATGTAAAATTCAGCGGGAATATCGTCCTTCGTGATAAACATTTTCGGGCCTTCAATGGCATCTTTCAGGTTGAGCATGCCCCAGCCGGAAAGTTCATGGATCCTTTTGCCTTCTTTATTAATAACGGTTGCGGTAGTTTTAAGCACATCAGAAATTTGTCCCGCCGTCATATAAGGGAAGCGTTGCATAAGAACAGCCGCAGCTCCGGCAACGTGCGGTGCTGCCATAGATGTCCCCGTCTTGAGACCATAAGAAGAGTCAATGTCAAAATTCCCTTCATTCAGATACTTTTCATTTATGAGAGTACCTGTTTTTGAAATAAATTCACCGGTACTACTGTATATGCCTGTACCGGGTGCAGATAAGCAATAGCTGGCGGTATATCCACAGCTGGTTGATGACAGAGCCAGCTCCTTGTCCTGTGTTATGTTGGCGACACTGAGATAGTTTTTCAGGACGTCAGGAAAGAAAAGCGGCATACCCGCATCTATCCAGGTAATGTTATAGTTATTAGAATTTCCTGCCGCAAAAACCACGAGTTTTCCGTGGCGTGCTGCACGTAATAAACCTGCTGTAGCGGAGTTATCGTCGAATGTTTCAGGGATTGGTGAACGGCTTAACTGATCCAATGTATTTCGAATTGAGCTTCCATGTTTTCTGACTTCGTCCATAGTAACTTGCACATAATCCCACGTACCATCTGGTCGCCTTATCGGTCTACCGTTTTCATCCCGATTACGTTCAGGAGGGACTCCCCAACTATTGTTAATAATCCGGGCGTTACTCTGGATCATCGCTTCTGTGCGATTCTGATAGCTGCCTAAAAATTTTGCAGTAACCAAGTCAGCATCAAATGCGACTCCATGCATCTCTTTGCCGTCCCGGTTTGCCGCAATAGTGCCGGCGACATGGTTACCATGATTGCCGAACAAAATTAAAAGCCCATTAAAAAGCTCGTCAAAATTGACCTGATCTTCCGGGCTTAATCTTCTCAGTTTGTTTGCGAACTCATCATGAGGCGTTACGGCTTGATCCAACACCCCGACAGTGATCCCTTTACCGGTATAACCACGGGCATAAGCATAATGCGCACCAATAGCCGATAATCCCCATTGGCGTTTAAACTCTTCTGATAACCAGCTATTCGGTGAATTTAACTGCCCCTGTTCTTGATACCCGTTATCCGCGATGGTGACAGTAGCAGGTAAAAGTCCACACAATAATGTTATCCACAAAACAAGAGGTTTTACGGAATTGTTTTTTTTCATAGCGGTAAGTCCGTTTTTCATATAATGGATTTATACATAAAGAAAAACTCACTGCCTGCCAGCAGTGAGTTGGGATTGTTTACTGACTAAAATTTCCAGTTGGCATTTAGGAATACGCCGTTATCTTTGTGACCACGTGATAAAACACCGTTGTATCCCACTGATAATTTGGTATTTTCATTAACGCTCAGAGAAGTCCCGGCTTTGATGACCGCCGCATCACGCGCAGCGGAGACGCTGTTGACGGTAAATGACACATCGCTGTTGCTGAAACTCAATTGACTGTCGCGTGCGACATTACCGAACTGATGTTGCCAGCCTAATTCGCCATATATGCCGACCGTCAGCTGATCCTGCGTTTGCCAGTTCTGGTTCACACGCAAACCTAATGTCGAGAGTGTGGCATTCTTCGATTGTTTTTTACCGCTCAGGGCAGCGGCACCGCCTTTTTCATTGATGCCATCGTTGCGGAAATTAACATGGGACAAGTTGGCGAAAGGCTCCAGATTCAGCCAGTCCGGGTTGATCCCGTAAGCGGCTTCGGCAAATAACTGCCCGGTTTGCGCACCATATTTAGCTTTCAAGTTGTCAGATTGACGACCGAAAGCCACTGAACGCTCGGTATCAAACCGATGCCAGCTATAGGCTACGCCGGTACGCAAGGCCAGCGCATCCAGTTGTTTGCTGCCATAAAATGCCAGATGGAAGTTGTCACTGCCTGCGGAAGTATTATCGCCACCACGCAGGGAAGAGCGGGTGAAACCGGTAGCCATACCGAGTCGCAGGTCATTGGCTACTTCCCGATCTGCGCCCAGAAATACGCCGTAGTTAGACATGCGATAACCGTTGGCTTCACCGTTACTGTTGGTGCGTTGCCAGTTACTGGTGATCTGCGCCCAGACCCCGTTTTGGTCAGCCTTGATCTCCTGACTGGCTAATCCACCCTCTGCCTGACGCAGACGGGTATTCAAAGTATCGCGAAGGTAACGGCTGCCATTAATTTGTGCAGACGCAATATCAGCGTGGATCTGGCCGGAGGACAATTGCTGGAAGGCTTTGCCTGCCTGTGGCTTCGTATCCGACATCAGAATGCTTTCATAAACCGGATGGCCGAGATGCAATTTCTCCGCCGCATTGGCAATGGCGCGCTCATTGGCGGTTTTTGCCACACTGGCAAATGGGGTGGCGTTACGATTGATATCTAACATGACGCTATTCGGCTGATAGTTCAATTGAGCGCCAATGAACAGATACTCAGGTAACTCAAGTGAATAATTAGGTAAAACAGCAGTAAACTGACCCTTGATGCCTTTTTTGGCCTGTAGGATATTGTATTGCTGACCCAGCAGGCTGCGGACTTCGGGTTTTGAAAGCAGGTTGCTGCTGTTTTCTAACCTAACTTCAACCTCGCCACCTTTTAATGTAGCTAAACCGTCGGCATAAATATGGTCACTCAACCCAGAAGTATTTCTGGCGACTTCAACCAGATAATGTGAGTCTTTCTCGAAAGTCACATCGTTGTTAACTTTCAGTGTGCCGATTAAATCCGTATTCATAGGGCCCACATTACCGGGGGCAATGTAAGAGCCGCTTTTAGCGATGAGTGAACCGACAGTCCCGTTTCCACTCAGTGTGGCACCCTTATGTACTGCCACCTCAGAAGTGATACCACCACTGATCTGTAACTGACCCTGGTCAACGATTGTCGGGCCTTTATAGGTGCTGTTTTTACCGGTCAGTTCCAGCATCCCTTTACCGGTTTTGGTTAACCCACCGTGACCGGAAATATCATGACTCCAGTAGTCATAGGTACATTCGATGCTGTCGCAGACACGTTCTACTGTTGTGCCTGCTTCTACTTTTTCCCCCATGCCGACGATATTGGCGACAAACTGCGTATCGGTATAGGAATCCTCAATATAAAATTCAGCGGGAATATCGTCCTTCGTGATAAACATTTTCGGGCCATCAATGGCATCTTTCAGGTTGAGCATGCCCCAGCCATAGAGCTTGTCGATGCCTTTTTCACCCAAGTCTGTTGCTGTGGTTTTGAGAACATCAGAAATTTGAGCTGCTGTCATATAAGGGAAGCGTTGCATCAGGACAGCCGCAGCTCCGACGACATGTGGTGCCGCCATGGATGTACCAGTGTAGGTATCATAGGAAGAGTCAATCTCAAGCTCTCCTCTATTCAGGGCACCTTCGTCTATTTTCTTTCCTGTTTTTGAAACAAACTTACCGGTACTACTGTAAATTTTGGTGCCCGGTGCAGATAAGCAATAGCTAGCGGTATACCCACAACTGGTTGATGACAGAGCCAGCTCCTTGTCCTGCGTTATGTTGGCGACACTGAGATAGTTTTTCAGGACGTCAGGAAAGAAATATGGCATACCCGCATGCAACCAGGTAACGTTATAGTTGTTGGCATTTCCTGCTGCAAAAACAACTAATTTGTCATGTCGCGCAGCACGTAATAAGCCCGCTGTTCTGGTTGTATAATCATCTAATTCAGGAATTTCTGATCGGCTTAAACGATCCAATTTCTCTCTAAGATTATTATCCCTAACATATTTACGGACATCCTCCAGAGTGGTTTTAACATAGTCCCATGTACCATCTGGTCGCCTTATCGGATTGCCGTTTATATCCCGTCTTATCTGAGGTCGAACCCCCCAACTGTTATTGATAACCCGGGCATTACTTTGGATCATCGCTTCTGTTCGGTTGTAGTCATTCTGTAAATATTTACCGGTGATCAAGCCAGCATCAAATGCAACTCCATGCATCCCTGTACCGTCCCGGTTTGCCGCAATAGTGCCTGCGACATGGTTACCATGAGCGCCGAACTCAATGATATCTGTCCAAATATCTTCGTCAAAATTGACCGGATCTTCCGGGCTTAATCTTCTCAGTTTATTTGCAAATTCAGCATGAGGGGTTACTGCTTCATCCAGCACTCCGACATTGATTCCTTTCCCGGTATATCCACGGGCATAGGCATAATGTGCGCCAATAGTAGTTAACCCCCACTGGCGTTTAAACTCTTCTGATAACCAGCTATCAGGTGAATTTAACTGCCCCTGTTCTTGATACCCGCTATCAGCGATGGCAGCAGTAGCAGGTAAAAGTCCACACAATAATGTCACCCACAAAACAATAGGTTTTACGGAATTGTTTTTTCTCATAGAAATAGGCCTATTTTCCATATGGTGGGGCATTCCGATTTATTTTTAATAAATAATCAGAAGCCTCTTATAATAAAAAGGTTATTTTTTTGTTTATATAACTGGCAGCCAAATCCCATCCCACAATAAATGATTATTGTAGAAATAAATCTGATAATAGAAATTAATATACAAGAAATTAATATCAGCATAATGCCAGCGAGTTTCTATGAAATAATATTTTCATCGCAAAGGCAAGATTTAAATTAACCTAAAATAAACATATTGTTTACATATTATTAATTTTATTTTTTATTTAAAATCAATAGCATAATTTTAATTTTCTTTATTTTACATTTATATACAAATAAAATTTATTATTTTAATAATAAAAAAAATACTTCAAGCTGATTTAATTAGATTGTTTTTTGTTTGTCTTGTTTATTTTTTAAATTCCATTATTAATTTAATTTCCTTATCTGTAATCATAATGAGATTTTATTTTTATGACTAAACTCATTTTCATTAATACACAGAAAAATGGCTATTTAAAAACGTGATAATAGATAATTAATCTGGATTCGGGTTTAGCTCATAGTTTTATAAAACTAACAAGAGGTTAATATGTGAGCAAGTAGGCTGAAAAAGAGTTATCTGATTTTTTTTTACAATATAGCAATAGTATTGAAATAAAATATGGCTTCACAACTATCTGTAACTTTATTAAATAATATAATTCCAAAAAAATTTTTTTTGGATCTAGGGTTTACTTCTGAAAAGAGTGTCGTGCGCAGTAGTGGGGAATTTTTTACTCTACTAAAAAATAATTCCTTATACTTCAAATTTCATTAAACCTTCATTTATCATATCTGTACTCAAAAAAGAGAAAACATTGGAATAATAATGATCAGAAAATTTTTAAGCGAAGATATGGACACGGTTCTGGCAATCTGGCTGGAGGCATCCATTAAAGCACACCATTTCGTCGCGGCTGATTTCTGGCAATCCCAGATTGAAAATATGAGGAACATCTATATTCCGGCATCTGAAGTGTATGTCTATACTCAAAACCAAAAGGTCATCGGTTTTTATGCGTTACATAATGATATATTAGCTGCAATTTTTGTATCACCTGATAGCCAGAGGCAGGGAGTGGGTAAGAAATTGATCATGGATGCTAAAAGTCGCAGAACTGAACTTACTCTGTCCGTCTATCAGGAAAATAAAAGCAGTTATGATTTTTACCTGTCACAAGGTTTTTATGTAGCGGAAGAGGGTAAAGATGAGGTGACAGGGCATTCTGAATATGTGATGCATTTTCGCAATTAAATACACCTACCCTATAAAACAGAGCCGATTACGGGTTGATATGAGGATAAATTCCATAATGGATAAAATTGTTACTGATATTACTGAACTTGAGCAAATTTACGGAAAGCCAGTAGGGGCCTCTGTATTTAAAGAAACTGACCATATTCATCCGGCTTATCGGCCATTTATTGAAGCAGCACCATTTGCCATGTTGGCGACTGCGGGTGAAGACGGGCTAGATGCTTCACCACGGGGAGATCAGCCGGGATTTATTCATATCGAGGATAAAAAGACGCTAATTTTGCCTGATCGAAGGGGAAATAATCGTATTGATAGCCTGCGTAATATTCTACATGATAATCGTGTTGCATTGTTACTGCTAATTCCGGGTATTGGCGAGACACTGCGTATTAATGGTCGGGCAGAAATTCTGGTTACGCCGTCAATATTAGAACGTTTTGCCCATCGTAATATTTTACCGCAATCTGTATTGCGGATTACGGTTGATGCAGTTTTCTTCCAATGTAGTCGTGCCATTATGCGTTCAGGTTTATGGGATGCGTCAACTCAGATAGATCGTAGTGCCTTACCCAGCCCGGGTTATATTCTCAAAGCATTGAGCAAAAGTGAGTTTGATGATGTTGAATACGATACTCACTTAGATCAGCGACTGAAAGACAATTTGTACTAATTTCTTTAAGCGTCAGTAAGGATCCCTTATCCCGGTTCATCGCCGGGATATTTCTCAGAACGCTACGCATACCGGCGCATCTACCCGCATTACTGAATCTTGCGCAAACTGCTGTTTATAGCTGCTGCGTAGTGTTTCGATATTTGTTTCGCTCTCTTTGCCCGGAGTATGGATTAACAGTAACGCTTTGCTGCTTTCGCGCGCCAGTTTGCCATCGTTGCCTAACCACTGTCCCTTAGCATCAAGTACCGACAACCCATCTTTAAAGCGCGGCGTAACCTGTCGATCGATGAATGTTTGCCATTCGGCAGTGGTAATCACCGGCCCTGACGGACGGTTCAGGCCAAAGTAGAGCGTAGTTTGGATCATGGGATCACCTGTATGGCAAACCTGCGAGGGTGTTGGTGAAATAGTGTTACGATTTGGTGTTGCACAGCCGCTTAACAGCAAGGCGGTGACAACCAGTACTGGAATCTTTTTCATTGACTGTTTTTGTTCCTCAAATATTGAATTTATTAAACGCTGGGTCATATGCAAAAAAACGTCCGTGACATTAATGATGACGCTACGAGGAGGGTATTTGTTTCACATAAACAATTAAACGTAGATATTTTTCTAAATCAATGGTCATTGAGGTGTACTCAAAAGAAGTAATCTGCTGATTAATACTCAACGACCGTACTCCATTACAGGGTTCATAGATTTCATGCCGATGCCACATTTCATAAAAATCAGGGGAAATTTTAAGTAATTTATTCACTAAATAGCTTTTCAAAATGGTAGGCGAATCAAAGAAACTCAGTCCTATTTTTGCGAACTTTTTAATCGCAAAACCAAAAAAACACAAAAAGGAAGGACTGAGTTATGGCCATCGTACCACCAATTCCGCGCAATGAGCGGCGTCAAATGAGAAAAATTGTCCAAAAAACGGCAGATAAAAACTATGCTCGCCGGATTA
>NZ_CAWNQH010000099.1:0-9025 GCF_963876495.1 Xenorhabdus sp. KJ12.1 | reverse complement strand
GGCGTCTTGCGATGAGTCGTTTTATGATTGAATTTGGTGACCGTTTAGACGGTCACGTTTAATTGGAAATGGCGATTACACAAAATCTTAAACAAGGTCATAGGGTTTCTCTTTTCCATCTAAATAACGAAGTCTATTCGGTATTTAGCCCCTGCAACCGCCATCAGTGTGGTATCATTCCCGCTTTGTACGTCATATCGCCCAATATCTGATAGACAGTGCGCCTGCTTTTCATCCAACACACAGGTAAAGAACAATGACTGAAGCCATCAGTGCAATGACAAAACGCTATGATCTACATAGTCATACGACTGCTTCAGACGGAGTTTTATCACCTGAGCAGCTCGTGGACAGAGCTATTTCCATGGGTATTCATGTACTGGCAATGACGGATCACGATACAACAGCAGGTATTCCAGAGGCTTTAAACCATATTAGGCAGAATCAGCTACCTCTAACGTTAATCTCCGGCGTTGAAATTTCGACGTTATGGCAAAATATGGAAATTCATATTGTTGGGTTAAATGTTGATATTAACTCCGTTGCCTTAAAAACATTTCTGTCTAATCAGGTTAATTTAAGAAAAGAGCGTGGCATTGAAATCGGGTATCGGTTAGCTAAAGCAGGTATTCCCGGCGCTTGGGAAGGTGCATCCCGGTTAGCTAATGGCGGGCAGGTCACTCGTGGTCATTTCGCCCGTTACCTGATTGAGGCGGGAATCGAGCCGACAATTCAGCGGGTGTTCAAAAAATATCTGGCGAAAGGAAAGATCGGTTATGTTCCGCCTCAATGGTGTACAATCGAGCAGGCAGTTGAAACCATTCATCAGGCCGGAGGACAGGCAGTGATTGCTCATCCCGGTAGATATGGTTTGTCAATGAAATGGCTGAAACGCTTGATTATCTGGTTTAAACAACATGGTGGTGATGCAATGGAAGTTGCACAATGCCAACAAGCACCTAATGAAAGGCAACAACTTGGTCAACTGGCAAGAGAATATGGGCTGAAAGTATCATTAGGGTCTGATTTTCACCAGCCTTGTTCATGGATAGAACTCGGTCGTAATTTGTGGTTACCCGGTGATGTTGTACCGATATGGCACGATTGGTCACAGAGCGGAGCTGCATAGAAGTAGAGGTTATTGTTATGAGCCAGTTTTTTTATATCCATCCTGACAATCCACAGACGCGTCTTATTGACCAGAGTGTGGAAGTACTGAAAAAGGGCGGAGTTGTCATTTATCCTACTGATTCAGGTTATGCTATTGGCTGCTGTCTCGAAAACAAGGACGCAATGAACCGTATATGCCGAATTCGTCAACTGGATGGACGGCACAATTTTACGCTGGTATGTCGTGATTTATCAGAAATTGCGACTTATGCCCATGTGAGTAATCAGGCATTCCGGCTAATTAAGAATAATACACCCGGTAATTACACATTTATCCTGCAGGCGACAAAAGAAGTGCCGCGCCGTTTAATGAATGAGAAACGTAAAACGATAGGGCTGCGTGTTCCATCGAACCCTATAGCATTAGCGCTGCTGGAGGCAATGCGTGAGCCTCTGATGTCATGTAGTCTGATTTTACCCGGAAATGATTTTGCAGAATCTGATCCGGAAGAGATTAAAGATACGCTGGGTAAACAGGTTGATTTAATCATTCACGGTGGCTATCTTGGGCAGCAACCGACAACGGTCGTGGATTTAACCGAGGATTCACCAGTGGTTCTTCGTGAAGGCGAAGGCGATGCAACGCCTTTTTTATAAGATAACCATTTAATTATTTTTATTATACGACGCCTGTGAAGGCGACAGCAGAGGTTGCTCAATGAGCGATAAAACAGAAAAGTTACAAAAAATTCTTGCGCGTTCTGGTCATGGCTCCCGCCGTGAAATTGAAGGATACATTCAACAGGGGCGCATTAGTATTGATGGCAAGATCGCAACGTTGGGTGATCGTATTGAAGTCAAACCCGGCACAAAAATCCGCTTTGACGGTCGGATCTTAAATATCAAAGAGTCACAAAAAACAGTTTGTCGTGTTCTGGCTTACTATAAACCAGAAGGCGAGTTGTGTACCCGCCATGATCCGGAAGGCCGTCCGACAGTCTTTGACCGTTTGCCAAAAATGCAGGATGCGCGCTGGATTGCCGTTGGGCGTCTGGATATCAATACTTGTGGCCTGTTGCTGTTTACAACAGATGGCGAACTGGCAAACCGTCTGATGCACCCAAGCCGTGAAGTTGAACGTGAATATGCGGTTCGTGTTTTTGGTGAAGTAGATAACGCAAAATTGCGCCAATTGACACAAGGTGTACAGTTGGAAGATGGCCCGGCTTCATTTAAGACGATTTCGTTTAAAGGTGGGGAAGGTATTAACCAATGGTATAACGTCACTCTGACGGAAGGGCGTAACCGCGAAGTCAGACGTTTATGGGAAGCCGTTGGTGTGCAGGTCAGCCGTTTGATCCGTGTTCGTTATGGTGATATTGATCTGCCGAAAGGTTTACCTCGTGGTGGCTGGACTGAATTAGGTCTGGAGCAGACGAACTATTTGCGCCAATTGGTTGAGCTGAATGAAGAGACTGTATCCAAAGTCGCGGTTGAACGCGACCAACGCCGTCTCAAAGCCAATCAGATCCGTCGTGCAGTAAGGCGACATGCTCAGGTAGCTTCTCGCCCGGCAGGAAAACGTCCTGCAAGTAGTTCCCGCCAGAACACAGGAAGAAAAACGACACCTAAAGGCCGTTAATCTTCTCAGGCCGCTGTTTAGTGCTTATTGCGCTTTCAAACAGCGGCTCTCATCACTCAATGATTTTTACCAGCCATATTATTTACCAATCGATGCCTCTTTGGGCTTTGACTCCTGCATCAAAGGCATGTTTGACGGGCCGCATCTCTGTCACGGTATCGGCATATTCAAGCAACTCACGGTGACAACCTCGTCCGGTAATAATAACTGACTGGCTGGCAGGACGCTGTTTCAGTGCTGTCAGAACTTCGCTAAGTTCCAGATATCCATAACTGACCATATACGTGAGTTCATCAAGCACAATAAGCTGGATTGAAGGATCGGATAACAACCTTAAGGCATGTTGCCATACTGACTGACAGGCGTGAGTATCTGTTTCCCGATTTTGAGTTTCCCAAGTAAATCCGGTTCCCATAACATGAAACTCAACTCCGTTTTTTTCCAACAGGTTTTTCTCTCCGTTTTCCCATGTTCCTTTAATGAACTGGATGACGCAAACACGTTGGCCATGACCAACAGCACGGGTAACAGTCCCGAATGCAGCCGTTGTTTTCCCTTTTCCATTGCCAGTGAACACCATAACGATACCGCGCTCTTGTTGTGCGGCAGCAATGCGGGCATCGATTTTTTCTTTCAGACGTTGCTGCCTTTTTTGGTACTGGCTGTTATCTCTTGTCATTATTCGGCTGGTCCCGCTTTGCGGCCCGGTTGTGCATCAAAACTAATACCTGAATCATGCTGGCTGTCATCCCCCATCAAATAAAGATAAACAGGCATAATATCGGCAGGTGTTTTTAATTTGGCGGAATTTTCATCAGGGAATGCACTGGCGCGCATATTGGTACGGGTTCCACCCGGATTAATGCAATTAACCCGCAGGGACGTTCCCTGATATTCCTGTGCTAAAACCTGCATCAGACCTTCTGTGGCGAATTTGGAAACAGCGTAGACTCCCCAGCCACTTCTGCCTTCACGCCCTACACTGGAACTGGTAAATACCAAAGAACTCCGGGGGGATTTCAATAGTAATGGGATCAGTACCTGAGTCAGCATAAATGTGGCATTGACATTCACCTGCATCACATCATGCCAAAGTTGGACGGGCTGTTCTGTGATGGGCGCGACAACCCCCAATAAACCTGCGTTATGTAATACGCCATCCAGACGGGGATAATGTTGTGCCAGCTCGTCAGCAAAAGTCTGGCATTCATTAGCTGTCACAGTTAAAAGATCCATCGTATAAATAGCCGCAGGTAAGCCGCCTTCATTTTCGATTTGCTGTTTAACCGCTTCCAGTTTTGCTGTTGTGCGCCCAAGTAAAATAACCTGTGCACCATGCCGGGCATAAGTTAATGCAGCTTCACGCCCAATACCATCACCGGCACCAGTGACTAAAATGATTTTTTGTTGCAGCAGGTCATTCTTTGGTTGGTAATCTAACATCTGACTCTCTTCTATAAACGGTTTTTAAATCTGGCGGATAGATAGGTGTAGTACATAACGTCTTATCAGAACAAAACTTCGTGTTTTCGTCAAATTGACAAAAGTTTCTCTGCTTTCTTTTTTGTGAAAATAGATAAATTATATTAATTATTTTTTCTGAAGTAGATTTGACGCAACAGAAGCAAGATAAACTGTTAGAGCACTGTTTCAGGTTTTTGGTTAAAATAAAATATATATTGTTCATCATTAATGAAGAAAGGTGGATCTGTGGAGTATGTTTCTCTATACGGACTGTTCTTGGCAAAAGTAGTGACTATCGTCCTGGCAGTCGTCGTTCTGGTAGTATTTTGTATTGGAGTTGGTGTGCGTAAGACAATGCACAAAGGCGAATTGCGCCTGACCAATCTTGGTGAAACTTATAAGGAAAAACAACGTCAGATGCAGCAGGCTCGAATGAGTGAGGCAGAGCTGAAAATCTGGCAGAAGGAGCAGAAAAAACAGCAAAAAAGTGAAGCTAAGCAGAAAAAAGCTGAGGCAAAAAGCGGCCTGAAGAGTGAACCGAAAACTAGCCTTTATGTGCTTGACTTCAAAGGCAGTATGGATGCCTATGAAGTAGATTCTCTGCGTGAAGAGATCAGCGCGGTTCTGGCTGTCGCTGATAAAAATGATGAAGTTCTGGTACGTTTGGAAAGCCCCGGTGGTGTGGTACATGGTTACGGGCTTGCTGCATCTCAACTGGCTCGTCTGAAAAACAAAGGCATCCGACTGACAATCGCGGTAGATAAAGTAGCGGCAAGTGGCGGTTATATGATGGCATGTGTGGCTGATCGTATTATTGCTGCACCTTTTGCCATCATTGGTTCAATTGGTGTGGTCGCGCAATTACCAAACATTCATCGGTTCCTGAAGAAAAATGATGTTGATATCGAATTGCATACAGCAGGCGAATATAAACGTACTCTGACCATGTTGGGAGAAAATACTGAACAGGGACGGCAGAAATTCCGGGAAGAATTGAATGAAACACATAACTTATTCAAATCGTTCATTCATGATCATCGTCCTGCACTGGAAGTCGATAAAGTCGCGACAGGTGAGTATTGGTATGGCACACAGGCAAAAGAGCTTGGATTGATTGATGAAATTGGTGTCAGTGATGATTTCCTGATTTCACAAATTGAACACCGTGAAGTGATTGGAGTCGGCTATTCCCGCCGTAAGCGTGTAGTGGAACGTTTCATGGGAAGTGCAATGGAAAGTGCTGATAAATTGCTGATGCGCTGGTGGCAAAGAGGCCAGAAGCCACTGCTCTGACAGTAAATCTGGTGATACATGAAGTAAACTATAGATTAAACAATAACATATAGCTGCATTACGGCGGATAGTATGACACGGTCAGAATGACAGTCATATTATCCGTCCCATAAATTAAGAAAGTTTTTTCCTGCCTTATATTGTCTGAACTGTCTTGAGAGATAGTTTACATTGCACAAAAATCACAATTTTCCTAATCATTTCATTTGGTTTTTATAGCAGCAATTGCCGCTTGACAGGAAGTGTTCTAGTTTGCACCTATTCCGCTTTCCAGAAAAATAAGTTGTTGCGCATCGTTTTTTATCAGGTACAGTGTGGGCTTTTCGTCATGCAGATGGAAGATTTTGTTTACAACTGTTAGGCCATGTCATTGCATGGTATGCGTTTATGTATAAAATATTTCATATATTTCAAAGGGTTTGGTGTTTGAGCGAAAGTCTGGGATAAAAATTAGTTGATATCTTGCGAATCTATCGCAATATAAAAAGAGATCTATTTTATATACCGCAACATAACTTCGTAATTTTCGCCATCTGAAAAGAAGATAATTAGGTAAAGGTAACTATGGGTAAAGCTCTTGTTATAGTGGAGTCCCCGGCAAAAGCCAAAACAATCAATAAATATCTGGGAAATGACTACGTTGTGAAATCCAGCGTTGGTCATATCCGTGATTTGCCGACCAGTGGTACAACGAGTCAAAAGAGTTCGAGCTCATCTACCGATAAGAATAAAAAGAAAACTAAAAAAGATGAGAAAACAGCGCTGGTTAACCGAATGGGAGTTGACCCTTACCATGGCTGGGAAGCGAATTATCAGATCTTACCCGGCAAAGAAAAAGTGGTAGCAGAGCTGAAAACACTGGCTGAAAAAGCACAGCATATTTATCTGGCAACGGACCTTGATCGCGAAGGGGAAGCCATTGCCTGGCATTTGCGGGAAGTCATTGGCGGAGACGATACACGTTTCAGCCGTGTTGTTTTTAATGAGATTACCAAAAACGCTATTACTCAGGCTTTTGATAAGCCGGGTGAGTTGAATCTTGACCGTGTTAATGCACAACAGGCGCGCCGTTTTATGGATCGCGTGGTTGGTTACATGGTTTCACCGTTATTGTGGAAAAAGGTTGCCAGAGGGTTGTCTGCTGGTCGTGTTCAATCCGTAGCTGTCCGTCTTGTTGTTGATCGTGAACGGGAAATTAAAGCCTTCGTTCCGGAAGAATACTGGCAGATATATGCGGATCTCATGGCTAAAGGGGGCGTTGAGCTCCATATGGAAGTTACCCATAAAGAGGGTAAACCATTTAAACCAGTTAACGCTCAACAGACTCAGGCCGCCGTCTCTTTACTTGAAAAAGCCAGTTATAAGATCACAGACCGTGAAGATCGCCCAACGTCAAGTAAGCCGAGTGCGCCGTTTATTACTTCTACGCTGCAACAGGCTGCCAGTACTCGGTTAGGCTTTGGCGTAAAGAAAACCATGATGATGGCTCAGAAATTATATGAAGCAGGTCATATTACTTATATGCGTACTGATTCTACTAATCTGAGTCAGGATGCTTTGAGCATGGTTCGCGGTTACATCAGTGATAACTTTGGTGATAAATATCTGCCTAAAGAAGCCAATATTTACAGCAGCAAAGAGAATTCGCAGGAAGCTCATGAAGCTATCCGGCCGTCTAATGTTGAGATTATGGCTGAAGCACTGAAAGATATGGAAGCTGATGCCCAGAAATTGTATCAGCTTATCTGGCGTCAGTTTATTGCCTGTCAGATGACTCCGGCAAAATACGATTCAACCACACTGACTGTTCAGGCCGGCGATTTCGAATTGCGGGCAAAAGGCCGTACCTTACGTTTTGATGGTTGGACAAAAGTTATGCCTGCCTTACGTAAAGGGGATGATGACCGTACTTTGCCTATTGTGGAAGTAGGGACGGCCCTCGATTTACAAAAACTGCTCCCAAGCCAGCATTTTACTAAGCCACCGGCGCGCTTTAGTGAGGCGTCATTGGTTAAGGAGCTGGAAAAACGGGGTATTGGCCGCCCATCTACTTATGCTTCAATCATTTCTACCATTCAGGATCGTGGTTATGTGCGGGTTGAGAATCGCCGTTTCTACGCGGAAAAAATGGGTGAAATTGTCAACGATCGCTTAGAAGAAAACTTTAACGAATTGATGAGCTATGATTTTACGGCAAGAATGGAAGATCAGCTCGATCACGTTGCAAACAATGAAGCAAACTGGAAAGGCGTATTGGATGAGTTTTTCGTCAATTTCAGTGAGCAATTGGATATCGCCAACAAAGATCCGGAAGAAGGCGGAATGCGTCCGAACCCGATGGTCATTACTTCTATTGAATGTCCGACCTGTAGTCGCCCGATGGGAATTCGTACTGCAACGACAGGTGTATTTTTAGGCTGCTCAGGTTATGCATTGTCTCCAAAAGAGCGTTGTAAGCAAACCATTAACCTGATCCCAGAGAATGAAATACTGAACATTCTTGAAGGGGATGATGCGGAAACGAACGCACTTCGTGCCCGTCGTCGCTGCTCCAAATGTGGTACAGCAATGGACAGCTATTTGATTGATACCCAGCGTAAATTGCATGTCTGCGGTAATAATCCTGCTTGTGATGGCTACGAAGTAGAGAACGGCGAGTTCCGTATCAAAGGCTATGACGGTCCTATCGTTGAATGTGATAAATGTGGCTCGGAAATGCACCTGAAAATGGGGCGTTTCGGCAAATATATGGGATGCACAAACGAAGGGTGTAAAAATACCCGTAAGATCCTGCGGAGTGGGGAAGTTGCGCCACCGAAGGAAGATCCTGTGCCATTACCTGAGTTGCCGTGTGAAAAGTCAGATGCTTATTTTGTTCTGCGTGATGGGGCTGCCGGTGTATTTTTGGCCGCCAGCACGTTCCCTAAATCAAGGGAAACACGTGCACCTTTAGTTGAAGAACTCGCTCAATTTAAAGACCGTTTACCTGAGAAATTGCGTTATCTAGCGGAAGCTCCGATTCAAGACCCTGAAGGGAATAAAACGATTGTACGTTTTAGCCGTAAGACAAAACAACAATATGTTTCTTCAGAGAAAAATGGTAAAGCGACGGGTTGGACCGCATTTTTTGTTGATGGTACATGGACGGTCAAAGAAAAGTGATGATTATCATAATGGGTTGCTAGCCAATCCATTGAAATATAATCAGACAGATATTTTATTTTTGAATTAAAATATGACTTTTTTTTCTGTAAAGCCAGTTATCAGGACTGGCTTTTTTTGTTATGGCTTTAGCCAGTTTAAGTCGCATTAGCGTCTTAAACATAAAACCACCCGCTTTGCGGGTGGAGTTCAAAGGTTATACCAAGAAAAACACCTTTCCGTTACGATATAGATGTTCAAGCTAATATTACCTGAGCTTCGCTTAAGAAGGGAACTAAAGTGCCTGAGGCACGATCAAAGTTTTTGCTAAAGAAAACAAAATCGTGGAGATCCTCAGGCATGTATAATTTAGAA